>DASXQC010000856.1:0-4205 GCA_036493235.1 Reyranella sp. | reverse complement strand
CCTCGGCAGGTGCGGTTCGATGCGCGCCCATTGTTCGTCGCTAAGCCAAAACAGATTGCTGCGCATCTTCCGTGCTCCTTGCCTGCACGGAATCACCAACCGATTCTACGCTCAACAACTTTATTGGGTTTTGACCCTAGCGAATAGCCATAAATGCGGAAATTCACGAATTTCCGCATTTATGGCTATTGCATTTGGGGTCTCGCCACGCCGCTCGCCCGAGGCGGCGGCGGGATAATCGGTGAGTCTGCCGAAAACGGTGAAAACGGCAGAAAACGGTCAGGCCGCTTTCAGCGCCGCGAGGCGGATGAAGTCGTCGAGGGCGCGCATCGATACCGGCTTGTCGAACACGCTGAACGGCGGCGCGTCGGCCTGCTTCACGAGGCTGCGGCTCTGGCGCAGCATGTCGGTCTGGCCCGACATCAGCAGCCACTTGGCGAACGGGAAGCGCCGGGCGTTCTCCATGCAGAAGGTGGCGCCGTTGCCGTCAGGCAGAGCGACGTCGGAGACGATCACGTCGGGCCGCATGTTGGTGATGGCGCGATTGGCATCGGCGAGATTGGTGCAGCCCTGGACTCGATGACCACTGCGCGCCAGATAGCCGACGATCAGCTCGAGGGTCGCTGGTTCGTCTTCGATGACGACGACCGTCACAGTCATGGAATGAGCCTCAAAATTTTTATTTTACACGTCGATGAAAGAACCCTTGAGCTAAGTATCTGAAATCGAGGCGGCCTTCCGTATCGTTTGCATCTGCTGCGTATCGATTCTCGTATTTTTTGTTTCAGCCGCTATTTCTTGCTCCAGCCCCAGAACACCGTGACCGCCGGCATCGGTTCGGGCGTCACTACGTTGGAGCGCACGGCCATGACGCTATACCACTCGCCCAGCGGGATGTGCGTTACGATCTGGTAGGCGTGGCGCTGGACGGCCTCGGCGGCGACTTTCTGTTGTTGCGGTCCCTCGGCGCGGACATAGGCGTCGCGCAGCCGCTCCATCTCCTCATCGCACGGCCAGCCGGCATAGGCCTTCTCGCAGGTCGCGCCGAGATAGCCGGTCATCAGCGGATCGAGGATGTCGACCCGCGACCAGCTGGTGCCGAAGGCGTTCCATCCGCCTTCCGACGGCGGCCCCTTCTTGTTGATCAGGCGCGCCACCAGACTCTGCCAGTCCATCGTCTGCACGTCGACCTTGAAGCCCGCCTTCTCGAGCTGCGACTTGGCGACAGGTGCCAGCTGCCGAAGCGTGGTGAGATCGAACGGCTGCAGGATGACGATCGGCGTGCCGTCGTAACCCGACTCCTTGAGGAGCTCGCGTGCCTTGGCCATGTTGCTTTCGAGCAGCCCGTCGCTGCCGGCCGTCGTCTCGAGCGGCGAATCGCAGGTGAAGAAGGCCTTGCAGGGCTTGTAGTAGCGCGGGTCGCCGACGCTGGCCTGCAGGAACTCCTCCTGCGACAGCGCGTAGGTCGCGGCCTGCCGCGCCTTCACGTTGTTGAACGGCGGTTGAAGCCAGTTCATGCGGAAAGCGTACTGGTTCTTGGCCGCGGTGCGCACGATCACGCGGACGTCGCGGTCCTTCTCCAGCAGCGGGATCTGGTCGTGCGCGACCGATTCCACGGCGTCGATCTCACCCTTCATCAGCGCGTCGAGCTGGATCTGCGGATCGGGCAGCCACACCCATTCGATGCGGTCGAGCTTGGCGACCTTGCCGCCGGCGAGGCCCGACATCGGCTCCGGCCGCGGCTTGTACTTAGGGTTCTTGATGTAGACGATCTTGTCGCCCGGCTTCCATTCGTCCTTCTTGAAGATGAAGGGACCCGAGCCGATCACGTCCTCGATCTGCTTGGCGGGTGGGGTGTCGGCGACGCGCTTGGGCATCATGAAGGGCACACCGACCGACGGCTTGCCCAGCGTCTCGAGCATCAGCCCGTACTTCTCCTTGAGTACGATCTGGAAGGTATGGTCGTCGACCACCCGGTAGTCGTCGAGCAGTTGCGCCAGCTTCTTGCCCATGACGTCGAGACCCGACCAGCGCTTCAGCGAGGCAACGCAGTCCTCGGCTGTAACCGGCGCACCGTCATGCCATTCCAGGCCGTCGCGCAGGGTGAAGGTCCAGGCGAGGCCGTCCTCGCTCACCGACCAGCGCTCGACCATCTGCGGCTTCGGCTGGAAATTCTCGTCCATCGAGAACAGCGTGTCGTAGATCAGGTAGCCGTGGTTGCGCGAGATGTAGGTGCCGCTCCAGATCGGATCGAGCGCCTTGAGGTCGGAATGCATGACGATGCGCAGCGTCTGCGCCTCGGCGAGGCCCGACAGTGCCGTGGCCACGGCCACGGCGAGAACGACGAACAGGCGATGCATGCGGACCCCCTTGGTCGACGCACCTTGTCGGCGCGTTTTTCAGCGCACCGCGCGACCGCGGTGTGCGAGCAGGATCATAGCGACCAGCGAGATCGTGGCGAAGCCGAAGCACAGCCACAGGGCGCCGGCTGTGCCGAACCGGTGCAGCACCGATGCCATGATCGGCGGCGCGACCGCGGCGACGACGCCCTGCGGCAGTGCCAGCCGGCCCATATAGGCGCCGAACTGGGCGCGGCCGAACAGGGCGAGCGGCAGGGTGGCGCGCTGCACCGCCTTGAGGCCGTTCGACATGCCATAGGTCACGATCACGACCAGCGCCACGGCGAAGAGATGGCCTGCCGCCAGGGCGAGGCCCAGGCCCACCGGCAGCATCAGCGAGCCGAACACCGCCGACCGCATGATCGAATAGCGATGGCCGAACAGCAGCTCGAAGATGCGGATGCCGACCTGGCTCGGGCCGATCAGCGAGGCGAGCAGCAGCGCCGAGGCGGGCGGATGGCCGAGCTCGCGCATTATCTCGATCATCTGCAGCTGCATGCCGGTGAAGACGAAGGCGCCGAACGAGAGGGTGATTGCCAGCAGCAGGAAGACGCGTTCCGCCTGCTCCGGCGGCACGCCGGCCGATGCGGGTGCCGCGGTCGTGCTGGCGGCCGGATGGGCCGGTGGCCGGCGCGGCAGGATCAGCCAATGGATGGGGGCGCAGGCGAACAAATGGAGGGCGGCGTAGATCAGCACGATCGCGCGCCAGCCGATCGCTGCATCCAGCGCTCCGGTGATCGGCCAGAAAACGCTCGACGCGAAGCCGCCGACGATGGTGAGCAGGGCGATCGCCTGGCGGGCGCCGGGGCCCGCGATCTGCACCACGGCGATGCTCGACGGCATGCTGAGCGCCATCGTCGAGCCGATGCCCATCACCCCCCAGCACGCAAAGTAGCTCACCGGCCCCTGGGCAAAGGCGAGGCCGGCCAGCGACAGCGCATAGACCAGCGAGCCAATCGTCATCAGGCTGCGCGCGCCGAGCCGGTCGACGATCTTGCCGACCCGCGGCGAGCAGACGGCGCTGATGGCGAACATCACCGTGATGCCGGCGAACACCAGCTCGGGCGACAGGCCGAGGTCGCGCTGCAGGTCGCGGCCCAGCACCGACGGCATCAGGTAGGTGGTGCCCCAGCCGACGATCTGGGTGAAGCCCAAGCCCGCGATGGCCCGGGCCGTAGGCGTTATCTTCACGCCGCCTTTGCCTGCTCGGGATAGAGGGAGAGCAGGCCCGCTTCGCTCGCTGCGCACACGCCGCGCTCGGTGATCAGTCCGGTGACAAGGCGCGCCGGCGTGACGTCGAAGGCAGGGTTCGAGGCCGGGCTGCCTTCCGGCAGGATGTCGATGGTGACGACGTCGCCCTTCTCAGTGCGGCCGGCGATGCGCGAGACCTCGTGTGCGTGGCGCTCCTCGATCGGAATCGAGGCGCCGTCCTCGATCGTCCAGTCGATCGAGGGATAGGGCAGGCCGACATAGAACGGCACGCCGTTGTCGTGCGCCGCCAGCGCCTTGAGGTAGGTGCCGATCTTGTTGCAGACGTCGCCACGCCGGGTCGTGCGGTCGGTGCCGACGATGCAGAAGTCGACCTTGCCGTGCTGCATCAGATGGCCGCCGGCATTGTCGGCGATCACGGTGTGCGGCACGCCGTGCTTGGCGAGCTCCCACGCCGTCAGGCTGGCGCCCTGGTTGCGCGGCCGCGTCTCGTCGACCCAGACATGGATCGGGATGCCGGCATTGTGGGCGTGATAGATCGGCGACAGGGCAGTGCCCCAGTCGACGGTCGCGAGCCAGCCGGCGTTGCAATGGGTC
>DASXQC010000855.1:0-8036 GCA_036493235.1 Reyranella sp. | reverse complement strand
GGGGTGAATGCCGTGCTCGCACCCATGGTGATCGTCTTCTCGGGCCAACTCCTGCCGCTCAACTTCTTCCCCGAGTCGGTGCAGACGATGCTGCATCTGCAGCCGTTCGCCGGCCTGGTCGACATCCCCTTCCGCATCTATTTCGCCAATCTGGCCGGCGCTGCGGCACTGCAAAGCCTGGCGCTGCAAGCCGGCTGGACCCTCGTGCTGATCGGCCTCGGCCGCTTCGCCATGGAGCGCGTGATGCGCCGGCTCGAAATGCAGGGTGGGTGACCGATGAACGCGTTCGCCCTCTATTTCCGCTACGTCTCGGCCTCGCTGCGCGCGCAGGCGCAGTATCCGGCGGCGACCTTGATGCTGACCGTCGGCCATTGCGCCGCGACGTCGATCGAGATCCTGGGCGTGTATGCGCTGTTCCATCGCTTCGGCTCGGTCGGCGGCTGGTCGTTCGGCGAGGCCGCGCTGTTCTATGCGCTGGTCAACATCACCTTCTCGATCGCCGACCTGCTGACCCGCGGCTTCGAGGTGTTCGGCCCGGAGTTCGTGCGCACCGGGGCATTCGACCGCGTGCTGCTGCGTCCGCGCGCCGCGGCGCTGCAACTCGCGGGCTACGAGGTGCGGCTGACGCGATTCGGGCGAATGATCCAGGGCATCGCCGTGCTGGTCCTCGCCAGCCGGCTCGTGCCGATCCATTGGGATGCCGCCACGATCGCGTTGGCCGTGTGGTCCATTGCCGGCGGTGTCGCGCTGTTCGGCGGCATCCTGGTGCTGCAGGCCACGCTCTCGTTCTGGACGGTCGAGAGCCTCGAGGTCGCCAACGTGCTGACCTACGGCGGCGTGCAGGCCGCGCAGTATCCGATGAACATCTACGCGGCCTGGTTTCGGCGGCTGCTGACCTTCGGCGTGCCGCTCGCCTGTATCGCCTACTATCCGGTCTTGGCCATCCTTCAGCGGCCCGATCCGCTCGGCGCACCCGATTGGCTGCTGCCGTTCACGCCGCTCGCCGGCTTCGCGTTCCTCGCCCTGGCGTTCCTGGCCTGGCGCGCCGGCGTGGCGCGCTATGCGTCGACCGGGAGCTGAGGCCCGGCCTGCACCAGCCAGTCCTCGCCGAGTTCGGCCGTGATGAAGACATAGCGCCGGAAGTGCGGCGTCGGCTCGCGCACGCTCACGCTCACGCTCACGCCATGGAGGGCGTCGATTCCGTGCGGAAAGAACACCAGGAGGTTCGGCCGATAGGGAATGGTGGCGACGCAGTCGACGCTGTCGGGCGGAAGCTCGTAGGCGTCGATCGAGGGCGCGGGTCCGTCCTTCCAGCGGAAGAGCTGCAGGTCGCCGCCCGCCGAATCGTCCTCCGGATGACGGCAGTAGAAGAGGCCCGAGTAGACACGGTTCGGCGTGTCGAGATGCGGGCCGCGCGGCGACGACGCGGTGGTCACCGGACAGTTGATCTCGATGCGTGCATCGAGCGCGATCCGCGCCGCTCGCGGCCGATGGCGAACCAGACGCTCCATGGTATGGCCGCCAAGTGCCTCGCCCAGCGCTTGCCGCAAGGGCAACGGCCAATGGCCGTCGAACCGCGCCACGACCTTGTCGAAGAAGGCCCGGTCGCTGTGAGCAGCGGCGAAGTCTTTCCAGACCTGCGGCGTCGTGGCGTCGTTCAGCATCGCCGCCGCGGACAGCTCGAACCTGGCGTTGCTGCGCGGAAGCATTGAGGGGTCGTCCCAGCCAATGCGCGCGAACGGCGGAAAGCTCGCGCACAACTGCCGATAGTGGGACGGCTCGAGCGCATCGGGCACGACGACATGCGGGAACGGCTCCAGCCTGATCGTGCCTCGCTCCAGGGAGTCGCTCAGGGAACGGACGGACATGCGTCTTCTCTCATCGGCGACGATTGAACCGCACCGTCCGGGACGCCACAAGCCTCGCCATGCCCCGAAGGCCGACCCTATACTGCACCATGGCGCTGCTCGAACTTCGGGGATTCTCTTGCGGCTATGGCGAGATGATCGCTGCGCGCGATCTCTCCCTCACGGTCGCCGCCGGGCAGATCCTGGCGCTGCTCGGCCCCAACGGCGCCGGCAAGACCTCGACCATCCTCGCCATCATGGGTCACGTGCAGATCAAGGCCGGCACCCTGTCCGTCGACGGCCGCGACATCACGCGCCTGCCGGCGCTGGCGCGCGCCGAGCTGGGGCTCGCGCTGGTACCGGAGGGCCGCCGGCTGTTTTCCGATCTCACTGTCGCCGAGAACCTGACCGTCGGCGGTTACAGCCGCCCGCGCGCCGACGAAAAGCGCAACCTCGCACGCGTGTTCGACCTGTTCCCGCGGCTTTCCGAGCGCCGCGGCCAGCTTGCCGCCTCGCTGTCGGGGGGCGAGCAGCAGATGTTGGCGATCGGCCGCGCGCTGATGTCGATGCCCAAGCTCCTGCTGGTCGACGAACTGTCGCTCGGCCTGATGCCCAAGATGGTCGATCTCTGCCTCGACGCCCTGAATCGGCTCAACAAGGAAGGCCTCGCCATCCTTTTGGTCGAACAGAACACCAGCCGCGCGCTCGACGTCGCCGATCAGGTCTGCGTTCTGGCCTCAGGCCGCATCGTCTTCACCGGCCTGGCCGAAACAGCGCGGCGCGACGTCGACCTGCTTCATTCCTACACGAGCGCCGCGGCCTGACGGCGGAAGAACGTTGACCAAATACGAACCGGACATCCTCGCCAGAGGGCTAGACGTCGTCTTCTGCGGCATCAATCCGGCGTCGACTGCCGCGCTCGAGGGCCACAATTTCTCGAGCCGCAGCAATCGCTTCTGGCTCGTCCTGCATCTCGCCGGCTTCACCGATGTTCGCCTTGCGCCGCAAGACGAGCGCCGCCTCCTCGACTATGGATGCGGCATCACCGCCGTGGTCCGTCGGGCGACGCAGAAGGCGAGCGACGTCTCGCCGGAGGAATTCCGGCAGGCCCGGTCCGACTTCGAAGCCAAGATGCGGCACCACGCTCCCCGCGCCCTTGCCTTCCTCGGCAAGCGCGCCCTCGCGGCCATGATCGGCCAGGCGGACGTGGAATGGGGACCTCAACGTGAGGCGTTCGCCGGGACGATGGCCTGGGTATTGCCCAATCCCAGCGGCCTCAATCGCGGCTTCGCGCTCGACGCCCTGGTGCGTGCCTACTCGGAGCTTCGGGTCGCGCTGGCCAAAGCGAAGACTCAAACCACGCCGGTATAGGCCTGCCGTACGTCGTCGCGGGCCATCACGTCGTGCGGTGCGCCGTGCGCCATCACCTTGCCGGCATCGAGCACGACCAGCCGGTCGGCCACGCGCAGCACCTCGCCGAGATTATGCTCGACCAAAATCACGGTGATGCCTTGTCCGGGCAAGGTGCGGATCAGGTCTGCCATTGTCGTGGCCTCCGCGCTGCTGAGACCGGCGAGCGGTTCGTCGAGTAGCAGCAGCTTGGGATCGAGCGCGATCGCGCGCGCCACCTCGAGCCGCTTGCGCTGACCGAGCGGCAGCGCCCGCGGCGACTGTTCGGCCTGCGCCCCCAGCCCGAGCCGATCGAGGACCAACCGCGCCTTGTCGCGGGCCGCCACCCGCGAGCGGCTGGTGATGGCCCGCCACGGGCTGGCTGTCCGGGCGTGGCCGGCGGCCAACATCACGTTCTCGATGGTGGTGAAGCTATAGAACGGCCGGACGATCTGATGCGTGAAACCGAGGCCCCGCCGCACGCGCGCATGGGCCGGCAGGGCTGTCACATCCTGGTCGTCGAACACGACACGCCCCCGATCAGGCCGCAGGAGGCCGGCGACCATGCGCAGGGTCGTGGTCTTGCCGGCGCCATTGGGTCCGATCAGCGCCAGGAACTCGCCGCGCTGGACATCGAAGGTAACGCCGCTGGCGGCCGCCACGCCACCGAAGCTGACATGCAGGTCGTCGATGCGGGCCAATGGAGAAATGGGCGCACTCATGCCGGCTTCCGCCGAACGAGGCCTGCCAGGCCTCCCGGGCTGAAGCGCATCACCAGCATCAGCATCGCGCCGAAGATCAGCAGCCGGTAGTCGGCTGCCGCGCGCGACACTTCGGGCAGGAGCGTAAGCACGACCGTGGAGGCGAACACGCCCCAGACCGAACCGGTGCCGCCGATCACCACCATGGTCAGGATGGCGATCGACTGCACGAAGTCGAACGTGTCGGGCAGGATGATGCGGGCAAAGTAGATATAAAGCCCGCCGGCCAATCCGGCGAGCGCAGTGCCGATGCCGAAGGCGGTGAGCTTGTAGATCGAGACATTGACCCCAACCGTGCGCGCGGCGTCCTCGTCGTCAGCCACGGCATCGAAGGTGAATCCCATCCAGCTCTGCTTGATCCACAGGCTGAAGCCCAGGACGGCCAGCGCAAACGCCACGATCAGCGCCGCGTAGGACACCGCATCGAGGCCAGGGCCCGGAATGCCGGAAATGCCCAATTCGCCGCCCAGCCACTTCTGCTTGCGCACGAAGCCCAGGAAGACGAAGCCGATGCCCATCGTCGTCACGGCCAGGAAGTCGTGCCGCACGCGCAGCGACGTCAGCCCGACCACGATCCCAATCGCGCCCGCCATTGCCGTTCCGGCCAGCAGAGTGACTGGCAGCGGCGCGCCCAATTTGGCGAGGTAGGCAGCGGTGTAGGCGCCCACCCCGTAGAAGGCGGCGTGGCCCAGGCTCACCTGGCCGCAGAAGCCGGTGATGATGTTGAGGCTGAGGGCCAGGACCAGGTTGATGCCAATGACGCTGACCAGACTGGCGATGTAGGCGCTCATTTGCGCACGCTCATTTCCGGCCCAGCAGGCCCTGCGGGCGCACCATCAGCACCACGATCAGGAACAGGAAGCCGATCGCGTCGCGGTCGAAGATGTCGGCGAGGTAGATCGCACCGAACGCCTCGACCACGCCCAGCACCAGGCTGGCGATCAGGGTGCCGCGCACACTGCCCAAACCGCCAAGCACGACGATGGCGAGCGCCTTGTAGCTGACCGCACCGCCCATCGTCGGCTCGACGTAGTTGTTCAGGAGGCCGACGAGGCCACCGGCGATGCCGGCGAGCGCCGAGCCGAACAGGAAATTGACGTAGCGCACCCGCACCGGATCGACGCCGAAGCTGGTCGCCATGTGCGGATCGGTGACGGTGGCGCGCCAGCCGATGCCCGCCCGGGTCAGGCCGGCGAACAGGCCGAAGCCGGTCAGCAGGACGACCGACGCAATCACCATGGCGATCTCGACATAAGTCAGGTTGATGCCCAGCAGGCTGACGTGGGCGACGTACCAGGGATTGTTGTCGAAGGCGATGCCGTAGGCGCCGAAGATCAGCCGGAAGCCTTCCTGCATCACGATGAACAGGCCGATCGAGACGACCATTGGCACGAACGCCGCATGATGCAGGATCGGCTGGTAGGCCAGCCGGTAGATGGCGGTGCCGGCGACCGCGCACACCGCCGTCGCAACGAGGAAGCCCAGAGCCAGGCTGCCGGTGGCGTTGGCGACGGTGACCGTCATGTAGGCGCCGAGCGCGAAGACGCCAGCATGGGCGATATGCAGGATGCGCAGCAGGCCGTAGACCAGGGTCAGGCCCACGGCCATCATCGCGTACATGCAGCCGTAGACGAGCCCTTGGACGACCAGCTCGACGAAGAGCATCGACTGTCTACGGCTGCAGGATTGCGATTACTTCGGCGGGGCGAGGATCGCCGGATCGTCGATGACCGTGACGCCCACGAACGCGCCGTTCTTTACCTGCGTCACCTCGAGCGGCGAATAGTTTTCGCCGACCGAATTGAAGTAATGCAGCGGGCCAGTGAGCATCGGGAAGTCCTTGGTCGCCGCCAGCGCCTCGCGGATCTTGGCCGGGTCGGTGCTGCCCGCGCGCTTGATGGCGTCGGCCACCAGCATGACCGACGAATAGCAGTTGGCCGACACCGCCTCGGCGTCGTAGCCGGCGCGCTTCTTGAACTCGGCCAGGTACGGCTGGAAATCGGGCGGAGTCGCGCGGCCGCGATCCATGCCACCGACAATGTAGACGCCTTCGGCGGCACCCTTGGCGATCTCCATCAGTTTCATCGAGTCGAAGGCCTGGGCGCCGACGATCGGCTGTTTGAGGCCGCCGGCGCGCAGCTGCGCCACCAGCGGGCCGCCCACGAAGAAATAGCCAATGGCGTAGACGACGTCGGGGGTGTCGGCCTTGACCGACGCGACGATCGGGCCGAACTGCCGCTCACCGAGGCCGAACGTGTATTCCTTGACGATGGTCAGGCCGAGCTTCGGCGCCTCCTCCTTGAAGCCGTCGGCGATCGACTGGCCGAAGTCGTTATTCATGGTCACCATGGCGACCTTCACCTTGCCGAACTTGTCGGCGATGAATTTCGCGGCACCCTTGCCCTGCGGCGGTCCAAGCTGCACGCCGCGGAAGGCCCAATTGCCCTCCTTGGTGATGTCGGGATGTACGCCGTAGGCCGAGACGTACGGGATGTGGGCCTGCTGGAACACCGCCGCCGCGGCGCGGGTCGGCGCCGAATAGCTGCCGGAGACCGCAGCCACGACCTTGTCCTGGCCGATCAGCTTGTTGGCGATCGGCACGGCCTGGTCGGGCTTGTTCTGGTCGTCGTAAATCACCAGCTCGATCTTCTGCCCGAGCACGCCGCCCTTCTCGTTGATCCAGTCGCGCGCGATCTCCGCGCCGATGGTCGAGGACTTGCCGTCGGCCGCGGCCGGACCGGACTGCGGCGCGTGGAAGCCGATCTTGATCTGCGCGGTCGCGCTGCCGGCGAACAACAGAGCCGCGAGGGTCGCCGCAATGACGCTTTTCTTCATGGTGTTCCCCTAACCCCTTATGCCGGTCATCATAAGCCGCATGAGCAACGAGCAGCAATCCATCCATCCATTCCTCGAGTCCCTCGAAAGAAGCGGATCGTTGTTGCGCATTCCCAAGCCGGTCGATCCGGCATTCGAGGTCTCGGCGTTCCTGTCGGCCGCCGATGCCGGCCCGGCGCTGTTGTTCGAGAAGGTCAACGGATCGTCCCTGCGCGTTGCCGGAAATCTCCTGAACGGCCGTGCCCGGATCGCCGCCGCGCTGGGGATCGAGGTTGCCGATATCGTGCCGCGGATCCATCAGGCGATCCGCGCGCCGTTAAAGCCCGTGCCGGTGGCAAGCGGCCGCGTCCAGGACGTCGTCGTCACGGAAAATCCGCTGGCGGCGCTGCCGGTGCCGCGCTTCTTCGAGCGCGAGGAGCGGCACTACATCACCGCCGGCGTCATCCTGGCGCGCGATCCCCACACCGGAAAGGGCAATGTGTCGTTCGCGCGGTTCGCGGTCCATGATGGCCGGACTGCCATGGTGGGCATCGCACCGAACCATCATCTGGCTCTTTTTGCACGCCGCGCGGCCGAAGCCGGCAAGGCGCTGCAGATCGCGGTCGCGATCGGCGCCCATCCGGCGATCCAGCTGGCGGCATGCCTTTATCTCGGCGTCGGCGATGACGAGATCGAATGCGCCGGCAGCCTGCTCGGTTCGCCGGTCCGCTTGGTGCCGGCCAGGACCATCGATCTGCTGGTCCCGGCCGACGCGGAGATCGTCCTCGAGGGCGAGATCGACGTCCGCCAGCCGATCGAGGAAGGTTTCGTTTCCGAATATCACGGCATGTATGAGAGCTACGGGCCGGGTTTCCGCGCGACCTTTTCTGCACTGACCCATGCCCGCGACGCGATCTACCAGGCGATCGAGCCTGGCTATCATCGCGAGCACGTCTATCTCGGCGCGCTGCCGATTGCGGCGAGCCTGCGCAGCGCCATCGCGGCCGTCATCCCCAATGTGCGCGACGTCGCGGTGACCGAAGCGGGCGCCGGCCGGACCGACATCGTCGTCCAGCTCGAGGCGCCGCGGCCGGGCCAGCCGCGGCGCGCGATGTTTGCCGCTTTCGCCGCGGTCAGCCTGGTGAAGCGCGTCACGGTGGTCGATGCCGACATCGATCCCTGGGATCCCGTGGCGGTCGACTGGGCCCGGGTCAACCGCATGAAG
>DASXQC010000854.1:0-6815 GCA_036493235.1 Reyranella sp. | reverse complement strand
CTATGTCGAGGCCTTGTTCGGCAAAGACAACTTCTTCGCTGACGCCTGGGATCCGGCCCTGCAATACGAGTGCATGGCCAACCAGCTGGCTATCCTCGGAGAGGAGCTCCGCGGAGCTGACGTCCGGGCAATCGACCGCCGCAGCCACGATCTTGCACGGAAGTTTTACTCCCTGCTGCGCCACGACCAGCGGGCGATGCGCAGTCTCCGGCGCTGGCGACGGATGTGGAGCCTGTCGGGTCCGACCGAAGCCCTGGCGGAACGTGCTTGGGCGTCGGCGAATTTCATATCGGCAGCGACCATGGCGCTGGGCTTTGGCATCGTGTTCCAGCCGGTCTTCCGCACGCTTCTCAGGGCTCGCAGCCGCAAGCAGACGCCGAGCGACCTGCCGGTTCTGTTCGCCGATCTCTATGCGAAGCAGGCCGAGCGCTACACCGCCCATGGTCAGCTCGTGACGGCCATGCGGAACTGGCGCCTCGCCGAGGCGCTGGGCGATGCGATGAAGGACAGCATGGCGCTGCAGACGGAGCTGAAGCGCCCCGGTGTCACCGAGGCAAGCCTTGCCGAGGCCCACAGGCAGTGGGTGGCGCGTCACGTGGCCCGCGTGTCGGAGGGCGCGCTTGCCGGCGCACTGCAGTGGGACGGAAAGCGCAGGATCCGGATTGGATATCACTGCGCGTTCATGCATCTCGACACGATCCGCTACATGATGGGGAGGGTGCTGCAGGCGCACGATCGCGCCCGCTTCGAGATCTACGCCTATTCGCCTTTTCCGCTACCCGCGGATATCGCGCAGGGTTTCGATGTCATTCGCGACACGTCGGCGACCCGTGACGATCCCGGGGCCGTGAGTTTTCACGCCGAGTTCATGATCTCGCACGACGCGTTCCGCCGTCTGGTCCGCGCCGATGGCATCGACATCCTGGTCGAGCTGACAGGCTTCTCGCCCGGCCATCGCTTCCAGGCGATGGCCGACCGGTGCGCTCCCGTTCAAGTGAGCTTTCTCAACCACACCGCATCGAGCCAGGTTCCGAACGTCGACTACATTGTCGCTGACGAGATCTGCCTTCCCGAGGCGGCGGGCTTTCAGGAGCACTACTCCGAGACCATCTACCGGCTGCCGGGATGCTTCTTCTGCTTCGACTATCGCGAGTCGCAGTATCCACCGCTCGCCGAGCCGCCGTCCCTGACGCGAGGCTACGTCACCTTCGGCTGCTTCGGTTTCGGCGGAAAGCTCAACGCCGATCTGATTCGGCTCTGGGCGGATTTGCTGCACGCGATACCGTCGGCCCGGCTCCATATCCAGAATGTGCAGATTGCCAACGAGCGCAGCCGGCGCTTCGTCGTCGAGCGCTTCCGCCGCCTCGGTATCGAGCCGGAACGCCTGACGCTGGCCGTCGGTGTGGATCGGCGCGCGCTGCTCGATGTGTACGCCGAGATCGACATCATGCTCGACACCTGGCCCTATTGCGGCGGCAACAGCACGGCCGAGGCGCTTTGGCATGGCGTGCCGGTGATAACCTTGACGGACGACTGCTTCGGCTCTCGCTATGGGGCGTCTCTCCTGGCCGCAGCGGGCTGCCCTGACCTGGTGGCCGATTCGGCCGAGCAATACATAGCCATCGCGAAGAGGCTGGCCGGCGATCCAATGCGTCTTGCCGATCTCCGGCGACGCCTGCGCGATTTGTCGATCGAGCATGGGCTGGGCGATTCTGTCGGCTTCGCGCGCCGGCTGGAACACGCCTATATCGACATGCTGACACGCGTCGGAAGCGGTGGCCCGGATGCGGGCAGCGCGCGTTCGCGGGAGCGTGTCCATGACTAGTGCCGCCGAGCAGCCGCTCGTTTCGATCTTCATGTTCGTGCGCAACGGCGGGAAGTCGCTGCGCCGCGCGATCGACAGCGTCTTCGCCCAAGCCTATCCGAACATCGAGTTCGTCGTACAGGACGCCGTTTCGACCGACGGGACGCTCGACCTTTTGCGCAGCTATGGCGATCGCATCAAGGTCGTGTCGGAACCCGATTCGGGCCCCAGCGAGGGCCTGTGGCGTGCGATGAACCGATGCACGGGCGAGTTCGTAGGATCCTGCCTGGCCGATGAAGAGCTGATGCCGGATGCCGTCGAGCGCGCCGTCCGCGCGTTCCAGGAGAGCCCGACCACCGGAGCCGTCACCGGTGACGCGTGGATTACGGATATCGACGGCAAGATCACCGGTTCGTGGACGAGCGGGCCCTTTACGCTGGTCGACTATCTGCTCGCTTCCTATTCGCCGTACTTCGTCTCGAGTTTCTTCCGCCGCGACGTGCTGCTGGCGGTCGGCCTGCGCGAAAAGACCTGGAACCTCAACTGCGTCGAGTTCGAGCTATGGTGCCGGGTCGCAAGCCGCAGCCACGTCAAGTACGTGCCTCACATGCTGGCCAAATACGCGCAGCATCCCGGCCAGCTCAGCAACTCCTTCGCCGACTCCCTGATCCACGTCGAAGGCCGGATGGCCAACATCGTGGCCCTGTGCGCACCGGGTGGCTTCTTCGACGATCGACCCCTGATGCGCAACCTGTTCATCTGGGGGCACGCCCGCACGTTCTGCAATCACGCTTTCCAGGTCGGCAAGCCCGAACTGGCCCGCGCCGAATACGACGTCATCAAGAAGACGCTGGCGGAGCATCCGCCGGTGTTCCTCGACGGCATTCAATATGACGAGAACTATGAACGCCGCCTTGCCGACGTTCAGCGCGGCTCCGGTTGGCGCAGTGTGCTGGCGCGGCTTGGTCGCCGCGCACCCGCACCCAAGGATGAGCTCGCCCTGCCGCCACCGCCGGACAGCAGGCTGAAAGCCAGCCTCCATGCCCAGGAAGCGATTTGCCACGAGGCAAAGGGAATCCTGACGGCGGCGCTCGACAGCTGGCATGCCGCGGCGCTCGCCGTCGGCGCGGTCACGCCGGAGCAAGTGGGCCACCGGACCGACCGGAAGTACGGTTGGGCCGCCGTGACCTCCTGAGCGCGTTGGGCCTATAATCGCGACGTCAGGGACGGGGATATGCGGGACATCGATCAACGACTGCTCGTGCGCCAGCTGGCCGTATCACGGCGGTCCATTCCGTCCTGGCAATGGGCCTCGATCGCCGATGCGATCGTGGCGGACCGCCAGAACACCGAAAAGCATCTCCGCAAGCCACAGGCTGACGTCGACCGGACGCTGTTCGGGCTTTTGCCGGAGCTGAAGGAAAAGGGCGTCGTCGTTCCTGGGCTGACGCTCGACCGGCGCAGGATCGCGGACGTGCGCGCCTACCTCGATCCGCTGCCCGTCTATCGCGGTTCGCATATCCTGAGTTCCGACTACAAGCTGCGCCCGTTCTCCGAAGTTCAGAAGGATTCGGCCTTTGCCGGCTACACCGTCGATCAGCTGCTGCGTGCGCCGCACCTGGTCGACTTCTTCAACCAGCCGGCGATTGTCGATTTCATCGAGGAGGCGTTCGGCTGCGTCCCGACGCTCTATTCACTCAATGGCTGGTGGTCCTTTCCGGCGACAAGCCCGACCGGCGACGGCATGCAGCGCTTTCACCGCGATACCGACGACTGGCGCTTCCTCACCCTGTTCATCTACCTGACCGACGTGGACGGCGACGCAGGTCCGCACCAGATCGTCGCGGGCTCGCATACGCTTCAGGGCATGACCGGGCTGCTCGGGGGGGGGCGTGCGCGAAGCCCCGACGAGCAGGTCATCGATCCGCAACAAAGCTTTGAAGTCGAGACCTATTTCCGTCCGACATTCTCGGCTTTCGTCGAGAACCAGCTCGGCGCGTCGACGGTCAATATCGGCGGCCCGGCCGGAACGGTCTTCATCGCGAACACCGTTGCGATCCATCGCGGCCTGATGCCAACCGCCAACCCCAGGCTGATCGTCTGGGCGCGTTACGGCCTCGGCTGCAACACGAATTCGACAGATCTCGAGCAGGGCCCGCTGGCGCGCATTCTCGCCAATTCGGCAATGCTTGACACCTTGCGCAATCGCTACGTCAACCGGCTGCTGTTCGAGTTCGATCGATATCCCGGTCCGGTGCCCGGGATGCCTGTCGCGACGCTGCCGTCAGGCCCAGCCGTCGGGCACCCGGCCGCCGGTCAGGACGACGTGGCACTTCCGCCGCTGCCCGATCTCAGCCCTCCCGCCGAGCGGTCGCTTGCGGCGGCGCGGCGGCTGGAGACCAGCAAAGTCAGCCAAGTCCCGGTGGAGCGCCGGGAAAGCGGGCTTGCTCCAAAAGCGAGGGCCATGTTCCGGAGGCTGTGGGGTCAAGCTTCGTAGGGCCGTCACTCGGGACGGTCGAGTGACAGCTCGCGTCCAGGCGAGGGCAACGGCGTCCCGGCCGGCATGACGGTTTCCCAGTCGGCCCGGCAGACCACGCGCTCCTCGAGCGTCACGTCGGCCAAGCCCCAGTTTTCCGGCTGCCATGACGGCGGTTTGGCGCCCAGCGCCCAGCGGCTGGCGGACGCCACGAAGTTGCGCTCGATCGACGGGCCGACAACCGTTTCGACGCCGCGCACCTTGCGTCGCGGGTAGTCGAACAGGATGCGGGCGCGCAGGGCAGCCTCCTGGCCGAGCCGCGCGGACAGGAGGTTGTCGAGCGTGCGCTGCCAGCCCGTCCATAACTGCGAGATCCGCGCATTGCTGAGATTCTCGTGACTGGGCTTGTAGATGCGGCAGTCGTCGGGCCAGCGGCATTCGCGCACGCCGAGTGCGGCGGCGGCGTGCATGACCAGCGAATCGATATCGAGGGTGAGCACGGTGGCATCGCTGGGATGACCGCGCAGGCGATGCCAATGGCGCAACGCCATCAAGGTGAAGTCGCCGCAGGCGTTGGTATGGAGGTTGCGCAGACCCCAGTGCTCGGACTGCTCGATCCACCCATGCGGCATCGACGGCATGCACTGCAACTTGGAAAGCAGGGCGTCGTCGTCGAGTTGCCAGATCGCCTCGTCCTCGGCCACGATGTCGTGGCGATCGATGCGGTACATCGTGCCTTCGTCGAGGTCGCGGCGGGCCAACATGGCAATGGCCTGCGGCGAGAAGAAGGTGTCGGACGCCTTGGGCGTGACGAACCGGCCGCGGGCGCGGCGGAGGCCGACATTGGCAGCCTCGCCGGCGTGGATGGCGCGCTCGGCGGCGCCGGCGAACGCGAGGTGGTGTTCGGGCTCGACGACGATGCCGCGAATGCTGACGTGCCGCAGACGCGATGGCACGTCGAGGACGTCGATCAGGTGCGGCCGGCCGGCGGGTGGGTTCCAGTCGGCGACGATGATCTCGCCGTCGATGCCGGCGTTCTCGAGCTGTCGCGCAAGGCAGGCCATGGCGCGGTTGACCCGGCGGACGTAGCTTGGCGTATAGGCGTCGTTACGGCCATAGGTGACGAAGCTGACGTACGGGGTCGCGGTCATCTGCCGGTTGGTCGGGGGTTCAGACAGCTTCATGAACTGGCCGCGAGGACAATGCAAGAAGCGCCGAGATACAGTCGAAACAAGTGTGTCTTGCCAAGCCTGGATCGGCGTCATTCGGTATTCAGTACGGCTTGAAACGGACAAAGGTACCGGTGCAGAAAAAAGGCAACCCGCAGGCCGGTTGCAATGCGCGAGGAGTTTCCGTATCTCAGTAGCGTAGCGGTCCGTCGCTGGGCCAGCGTCCACCACTCGAAAAGTACCCTGGATGTCGAGCCTCCGCCGAAACACTCCAGACGTCGCCGGACCGATCAAGATCGGCCTTGTCCAGATCAATAACTCGTTCTCAGGTCAGAACTATCTTCCGTACTCGATCGCGCTGCTGCAGACTTACGTACAGAAGTTTGCCCTCGATCCTGCGCGCTATGCCTTCCTGACGCCGCTCTACAAGCGCGTCCGCATCGCCGACGCGGTCGAGGCGCTCAAGGATGCCGACCTGGTCGGCTTCTCGACCTACGTCTGGAACGGGAAGATATCGCTCGAGATCGCTCATCGGTTGAAGGCGCTCAGGCCCGAAATCGTCGTCGTGTTCGGCGGGCCGCACGTGCCGGACCAGCCCGAGGCGTTCCTCCGCGCCAACCCGCAGATCGACCTCGCCGTCCATAACGAGGGCGAGCGCACGTTCCTAAAGCTGCTCGAGGCCTGGCCCGACCGCGAGGCCTGGGCGGCGCTGCCCGGGGTCTCGATGGTCCGCGCCGGCGGCGCATTCGTGCGCAACCCCAACATCGACCGGGTGCGCGATCTCGACGAGATCCCGTCACCGTTCCTCGAAGGCGCGTTCGACGCCATCATGGACGAGAATCCTCACGAGAGCTGGATCGGCCTGTGGGAGACCAACCGCGGCTGCCCGTTCCGCTGCACCTTCTGCGACTGGGGCTCCGCGACCGCCGGCAAGGTCACCAAGTTCGGCGAGGAGCGGCTCTATCGCGAGGTCGACTGGTTCGCCAAGCGCAAGATCGAGTACATCTTCTGCTGCGACGCCAACTTCGGCATCCAGAAGCGCGACGTCGACATCGCCAATTACGTCGCCGACGTCAAGAAGACGACCGGCTACCCGGTCGCGCTGTCGGTCCAGAACACCAAGAACGCCACCGAGCGCGCCTACCTCACGCAGAAGATCCTGTCCGATGCCGGTCTCAACAAGGGCGTGGCACTCTCCATGCAGAGCGTCGACATGCCGACCCTGGAGGCGATCAAGCGCGACAACATCTCGCTCGGCACCTACATGGAGCTGCAGCGCCGCTTCACCAAGGACAAGGTCGAGACCTACTCGGACCTGATCCTCGGCCTGCCCGGCGAGACCTACGAATCGTTCGTGCGCGGCGTC
>DASXQC010000853.1:0-7587 GCA_036493235.1 Reyranella sp. | reverse complement strand
AAGACGTTGAGGATGATGGTGCCCATGAACACGATCATGGTGAGCCGCGGATGGTCCAGCACGACGCGCAGGGTGCGCCCGTAGAAGCTCTGAATCGCATCGAAGACCCGTTCGGCGGCCCGCGCCAAGCGTCCCGGAGGCCTCTCCTCCTCACCCCCTTCGTCCGAGGGGAGCCGCGGCGGCTTCAGGATGTAGGCGCACATCATCGGCGTGGTGGTGAGCGAGATGATCATCGAGATCACGATCGCGATCGTCAGCGTCACCGCGAACTCGCGGAACAGCCGGCCGACGATCCCGCCCATCAGCAGGATCGGGATGAACACCGCGATCAGCGACAGGCTCATCGACACCACGGTGAAGCCGACCTCGCGCGCGCCGAGCAGCGCCGCCTCCTTGCGCGGCATGCCCTGCTCGATATGGCGCTGGATGTTCTCCAGCACGAGGATCGCATCGTCGACGACGAAGCCGGCCGCGATCGCCATCGCCATCAGCGACAGGTTGTTCAGGCTGTAGCCCATCAGGTACATGACGCCGAACGTGCCGACCAGCGACACGGGCACCGCGACCGACGGCACCAGGCCGGCCCTGAGGGAGCGCAGGAAGGCGAAGGTCACCAGCACGACCAGGATGACGCTGGCGATCAGCGCGTGCTCGACCTCCTTGAGCGAGGCGCGAATGGTGGTGGTGCGGTCCGACGCCACCATCAGGTCGACGTCGTTGGGCAGCGCCGCCTGCAGTTCCGGCAGCAGCGCCTTCACCTCGTCGACCGTCTCGATGATGTTGGCGTTCGGCTGCAGGTAGATGATGCACAGCACCGATCGCTTACCGTTGGCCTGGCCCTCGTTGCGGATATCCTCGGTGGCATCGATCACCTCGGCGACATCTGACAGCCGCACCGGCGCGCCGTTGCGCCAGGCGATGATCAGCGGCTTGTACTCCACCGCCGTGCGCGACTGATCGTTGGTGTAGAGCTGCCAGCGCTGGTCGCCGACCTCGAGCGCGCCCTTGGGCGAGTTGGCGTTGGCGGCGGCGAGCGCCGCGCGGACGCTCTCGAGGCCAATCTGGTACTTGTTCAGCGCCGTCGGATTGATCTCGACCCGGACCGCCGGCAGCGAACTGCCGCCCAAGGTGACCTGGCCGACGCCGGTCACCTGGCTCAGCTTCTGCTGCAGGACGTTGGATGCAGCATCGTAGAGGCGGCCCTGGCCGAGCGTCTCGGAGGTGAGCGCCAGGATCAGCGCCGGCGCATCGGCCGGATTGACCTTGCGGTACTGCGGGTTGGCCTTGAGGTCGGTCGGCAGGTCGACGCGGGAGGCATTGATCGCGGCCTGCACGTCGCGCGCCGCGCCGTCGATATCGCGCGACAGGTCGAACTGCAGCGTGATGCGCGCATTGCCGACTGTGCTGGTCGAGGTGATCTCGCTGACGCCGGCGATTGCGCCCAACCGCCGCTCGAGCGGCGTGGTGACACTGGTCGCCACCGTGTCGGGCGAGGCGCCCGGCAGGCTGGCGCTCACCGAGATGGTCGGGAAGTCGACGTGCGGCAGCGGCGCCACCGGCAGCTTCACGAAGCCCAGGATGCCGGCCAGCATCACCCCGAGGGTGAGCAGCGTCGTCGCCACCGGCCGCGCGATGAACGGGGACGAGAGGCTCATCACGGCTGGAAGCTCTCCGGCAGCTCACCAGCACTCGGCGCCTCGCCCTGCGCGGAGGGCAACGGATAGGCCGGCGTGTCGATCGGCACGCCACGCAGGCGCCGGCCGACCCGGTCGAAGGCCAAGTAGATCACCGGCGTGGTGAACAGCGTCAGCATCTGGCTCACGATCAGGCCGCCGACGATGGTGAGGCCGAGCGGATGGCGCAGCTCGGAGCCGGTGCCAGTGCCCAGCATCAGCGGCAGCGCGCCGACCAGGGCGGCGATCGTGGTCATCAGGATCGGCCGGAAGCGCAGCAGGCAGGCCTGGTGGATCGCCTCCTGCGGCGGCTTGCCCTCGTGACGCTCGGCCTCCAGCGCGAAGTCGATCATCATGATCGCGTTCTTCTTGACGATGCCGATCAGCAGCACGATGCCGATGATCGCCACCACGCTCAGGTCCTGGCCGGCCATCATCAGCGCCAGCAGCGCGCCGATGCCGGCCGACGGCAGGGTCGACAGGATCGTCACCGGGTGGATGTAGCTCTCGTAGAGCACGCCCAGCACGATATAGACCGTGATGATCGCTGCCAGGATCAGCATGAGCTGGCTGTCGAGCGCCTTCTGGAAGGCAAGCGCCGCGCCCTGGAACTGGGTCTGGATCTGCCTCGGCATGCCGATTTCTTTTTGCGCCTTGGTGATGGCA
The DNA here is from genome assembly GCA_036493235.1 of Reyranella sp. GTDB lineage: Bacteria > Pseudomonadota > Alphaproteobacteria > Reyranellales > Reyranellaceae > Reyranella. The sequence continues at coordinate 5,248 of DASXQC010000853.1, read as the reverse complement.
TCGACCGCGGCGCCGAGCGAGGCACCCTGCGCCAGGTTGAACGAGACGATGGTGGCGGGGAACTGGCTGAGCCGATCGATGCGCAGCGGCGCGCTCTGCTGCTCGAAGGTGGCGATGGCCGACAGCGGCACCTGCTTGCCGGTGCCCGAGCCCGGCAGATAGAGGTTGTAGAGCGAGTCGAGGCTGGCGGCCATTTTCGGCTCGATCTCGTAGATCACGCGATACTGGTTCGACTGGGTGTAGACGGTCGAGACGATGCGCTGGCCGAACGCGTCGTACAGCAGGTTGTCGACCGTCGCCGCCGTGATGCCGAAGCGCGCCGCCGCGTCGCGGTCGATGCGGATGAACATCGACAGGCCCTTGTTCTGCAGCTCGGTGGCGACGTCGGTGATCTGCGGGATCTGCGCCATGCGGTCCATCAGGCGCGGCACCCAGGTGTTGAAGTCGTCCGGATTGGGACTCTCCAGCACGAACTGGTACTGGGTGCGGCTGACTGTCGAATCGATCGTCAGGTCCTGCGACGGCTGCATGTAAAGGGTGATGCCCTCGAGCGAGCGCGTCTCGCGCTGCAGGCGGCGGATGATCTCGCTCGCGGTCGAGCTCCGTTCGTCGCGCGGCTTGAGGTTGATCAGCATGCGCCCGGAGTTGAGCGTCGGATTGGTGCCGTCGACGCCGATGAACGAGGTCAGGCTGTCGACCGCGGGATCGTTCAGGATGACGTCGGCCAGCTTGCGCTGGCGCTCGCTCATCGAGGCGAACGACACGCTCTGCGGCGCCTCGGTGATCGCCTGGATCAGACCGTTGTCCTGGATCGGGAAGAAGCCCTTGGGGATGACGATGTAGAGGACCACCGTCAGCACGACGGTGCCGACGGCGACGATCAGGGTCAGCGCCTGGTGGCGGAACACCACGACCAGGCCGCGATCGTACCAGCCGATCATCTTGTTGAACCAGCGCGCGCCGAGCGCCTCGGACTGCTGGCGCTCCTGGCCCTCGGGGACGTGACGCTGGCGCAGCAGCTGAGCGCACATCATCGGCACCAGGGTGAGCGACACCACCGCCGAGATCAGGATCGTGACCGACAGCGTCACCGCGAACTCGCTGAACAGCCGGCCGACCACATCGCCCATGAACAGCAGCGGGATCAGCACGGCGATCAGCGACACCGTCAGCGACACCACGGTAAAGGCGATCTGTGCCGAACCCTTCAGCGCCGCCTCGAACGGATCCTCGCCCTCCTCGATGTAGCGGGCGATGTTCTCGATCATCACGATCGCGTCGTCGACCACGAAGCCGGTGGCGACGGTGAGCGCCATGATCGACAGGTTGTTGAGCGAGTAGCCGGCGAGGTACATCACCGCCAGGGTGCCGACCAGCGACAGCGGCACCGACAGGCTGGGGATGATGGTTGCCCGCCAGTCGCCCAGGAACATGAAGATCACCAGCACGACCAGCAGCACCGCGAAGCCGAGCTCGATCTGCACGTCGTGCACCGAGGCGCGAATGGTGAGCGTGCGGTCGGTCAGCACCTGGACGTCGAACGACGGCGGCAGGGTCTCGCGCAAGGTCGGCAGCAGGCTCTTGATGCTGTCGACCACGGCGATGACGTTGGCGCCGGGCTGGCGCTGGACGTTGATGATCACCGCCTGGGTCGAATTCATCCAGGCCTCGATCCGGGTGTTCTCCCGGCTCGCCTCGATGCTGGCGACTTCGCGCAACCGCACTGGCGCGCCGTTGCGATAGGCCACGATCACGTCGTTGAACATTTCGGGGTCGGTGATCTGGTCGTTGGCGTTGATGGTGTAGGCGCGCGTCGGTCCGTCGAAGTTGCCCTTGGGCGTGTTGACGTTGGCGTTGCTGATCGTGGTCCGCAGGTCGTCGACGTTGAGGCCGTAGGCGGCCAGCGCGGTCGGGTTGGCGCGGATGCGGAAGCCGGGCTTCTGGCCGCCCTCGAGGCTCACCAGGCCGACGCCGGGCAGCTGCGAGATCTTCTGCGCCAGCCGCGTGTCGACCATGTCGTGGACCCTGGTCAGCGGGTCGGTCTTGGAGGTGACGGCGAGCGTCAGGATCGGCGCGTCGGCGGGATTGACCTTGGCGTAGACTGGCGGCGCCGGCAGGTCGGCCGGCAGCAGGTTGCCGGCCGCATTGATCGCCGCCTGCACCTGCTGCTCGGCAATGTCGATCGAGAGCGTGAGATCGAACTGCAGGGTGATGGCCGAGGCGCCCCCCGAACTGGTCGAGGTCATCTGGTTCAGGCCGGGCATCTGGCCGAACTGGCGCTCGAGCGGCGCGGTGATCGACGAGGTCATGACCTCGGGCCCGGCGCCCGGATAGAGCGTCTGCACACGGATCGTCGGGTAGTCGACCTCGGGCAGCGCCGCCAAAGGCAGGAAGCGGTAGGCGATGATGCCGACCAGCATGATCGCCACCATCAGCAGCGACGTGCCGACCGGCCGCTCGATGAAGATCCGCGACGGATTCATGTCGCGGGCGCGACTATTGGTTGGTCTGAGCGGGTGTCCGGCTACCGCCGCCACGCCGCTCGCCGCCTGCCCCCTGCTGGCCGCCACCGCCGCGCCGCTGCCCCTGCGGCTTCGCGCCGTCGGTCGGCGGCGTGCTCCCGTCCGGCGCCGCTGCGACCGGCTGTCCGCTCGGTGCCTGGCCGGGGCGGCGGATCTTGGCGCCGTCGCGCAGGCGGTCGACGCCGTCGATCACCACCTCGCCGCCGATCGCGAGGCCCTTGGTGATGGCGATCTTTTCGCCATCGGTCGCGCCGGTCTCGATCACGCGGATGGTCACCGTGTCGTCGGCCTTCACGAAATAGACGAAGGTGCCGGGCTGGCCGCGCTGGACCGCGGCGACCGGAACGGTGATGGCGTCCTTCACGGTGTCCGCGAGCAGCCGGATATTGACGAACTGGTTGGGGAACAGCGCCTCGTCGGTGTTGTCGAAGATCGCGCGCAGCCTGATCGTGCCGGTGGTCGTGTCGATCTGGTTGTCGGTCGTGCTGACCACGCCCTGGCCGAGCTGGTTCTTCTGCGCTCTGTCGAGCGCCGTGACGGGTAGTTTGGCGCCGTCGCGAAGACGCTGGCGCACCTGCGGCAGGGAATCTTCGGGGATGGTGAACAGCACCGACATCGGCTGCATCTGGGTGATGACGCAGATGCCGGTCGCATCGCCCAGGCTGACATAGTTGCCGGGATCGACCAGGCGCAGGCCGATGCGGCCGTTCACCGGCGCGATGATGCGCGTGTAGACGAGATTGAGCTTGGCAGCGTCGACGCCCGCCTGGTCGGTGATGATCTGCGCCTCGTACTGGCGGACCAATGCGGCCTGGGTGTCGTACTGCTGGCGGGCGATCGAGTCCTGGGCGACCAGGGTCTTGTAGCGCTGCAGATCGATCTGCGCGTTCTTGAGCAGCGCCTGGTCCTTGCCAAGGACGCCCTGGGCATTCTGCAGGGCTACTTCATAGGGACGCGGATCGACCACGGCGAGCAGGTCGTCCTTCTTGACCGACTGGCCTTCGGTGAAGGCGACCTGCACCAGCTGTCCGGTGATCTGGGCCTTGACCGTGACCGTCGCGAGCGGCGTGACCGTGCCCAGCGCCCGGATGACGATCGGCACGTCCGCCTTGGTCGCGGCGGCGATGCCGACCGGGGTAGCCTGGCCGCTCTGGGCGAAGCGTCCGCGGCCGCCGCCGCCCTGCGGTGGCGCGCTCGAATGATGGGTCGTGATGTACCAACCGGCGCCCACGACAATGGCGACCCCCACCCCAATCCCTAGTAGGGTCCTAAGCCTTGTCATCTATTAGCACGCCCCCAAGCCAAGCCTGTCCCCATAGTACGTAAGGAGCCGGCGGAGTCTCCCCCGGCGGACCGGAAGGCGCAAGGACGGCATCGGACGGTGCTGTAACGCCGAAACCACAAAAAGGACGCAGGCGACCAAAAAGAAATGTTCGCGCACGGCGCCTCCCCTCGGGGAGACGCCGTCGTGGTCCGTTCCGTCAGTGTTCGCGGTCAGCGCCTCGGCGCTGGTCGGTGACCTTAGTCGGCGGCCTTGTCCGGCACGACGTACAGTTCGTTGCCGCCGGCTTTGAACTTGTCGCTCATCTCCTTCATGCCCTTCTGGGCATAGTCGCGGATGTCCTGGGTGATCCGCATGGAGCAGAACTTCGGCCCGCACATCGAGCAGAAGTGCGCGGTCTTGTGCGCGTCCTTGGGCATCGTCTCGTCGTGGAACTTCTCCGCCGTCGCGGGATCGAGCGACAGGTTGAACTGGTCGATCCAGCGGAAGTCGAAGCGCGCCTTGGAGAGCGCATCGTCGCGCAGCCGCGCCGCGGGATGGCCCTTGGCGAGGTCGGCGGCGTGGGCAGCGATCTTGTAGGTGATCACGCCGACCTTGACGTCGTCGCGGTCCGGCAAGCCAAGATGCTCCTTGGGCGTGACGTAGCAGAGCATCGCCGTGCCGAACCAGCCGATCATGGCGGCACCGATGCCCGAGGTGATGTGGTCGTAGCCCGGCGCGATGTCGGTGACGAGCGGTCCCAAGGTGTAGAACGGCGCCTCGCCGCACTCCTTGAGCTGCTTGTCCATGTTGGCCTTGATCTTGTGCATCGGCACATGGCCCGGGCCTTCGATCATGACCTGGCAGCCCTTGTCCCAGGCGACCTTGGTGAGCTCGCCCAGCGTCGTCAGCTCGGCGAATTGCGCGGCGTCGTTGGCGTCGGCGTTGGAGCCCGGCCGCAGGCCGTCACCCAGCGAGAACGAGACGTCGTACTTGCGCATGATGTCGCAAATGTCACCGAAGTGCTCGTAGAGGAAGCTCTCGCGATGCTCGGTGAGGCACCACTGCGCCATCATCGAGCCGCCGCGGCTGACGATGCCGGTGACGCGGCTGGCGGTCAGCGGCACATGCGCGAGACGCACGCCGGCGTGGATCGTGAAGTAGTCGACGCCCTGCTCGGCCTGCTCGATCAGCGTGTCGCGGAAGACTTCCCACGAGAGCTTGGTCGGGTCGCCGCCGACCTTCTCCAGCGCCTGGTAGATCGGCACGGTGCCGATCGGCACCGGCGCGTTGCGGATGATCCATTCGCGCGTGTCGTGGATGTTGCGGCCGGTCGAGAGGTCCATGACCGTGTCGGCGCCCCAGCGGATCGCCCACACCATCTTCTCGACCTCCTCCTCCATCGACGAGGTGACGGCCGAGTTGCCGATGTTGGCGTTGATCTTCACCAGGAAGTTCCGGCCGA
>DASXQC010000852.1:0-6455 GCA_036493235.1 Reyranella sp. | reverse complement strand
TTCTGCATGGCGCTGATCGAGCGCGACGGCGTCATGGCCCAGCTCGGCTGGCTGTTCACCCTGCTCTCGATCCTCTGGACGATCTTCCTGCTCACCGCCGGCATGGCGATGCTCTACGCCCTGCGCGACGCGATCTTCTAGCGCGAAGTTGCTTTTCGGCGAATCGCCCTTGGCAGGAGTCCACAAGAGTCCACTCGGGTGTGGACCGGTTAGATGCCGGTGGCACAAGGGTTTCGGGCCAGGAGTCCACGAATCCACCGACTTTGTCCTCATGAAAAAACACCTCATTGTGGGGTCGCGGGCTGAAATGCCGATGCCATCGGGATTTCAGCCCCCAGGAGCGACCGCAGGCGCAGCACGATCATCATCATGCGCGATACTGGATGATCACGCGCCGAACACCTATTAGGGGCAATGGCCTACGGGAAAAGCCGCTGTTTCCGGGCCTCGGATCGCCGGCCATTGCCCCTAACGAGCTCGCTGCGAGCGCTGGATTCGTGACCTTTGACGTTCCGGAGCGAGATTTCCCAGGGAATCGCTCGCCACCGCGTTGGAAATTTATGTGTCGACCAAAAAGAAAAATCTGCGCGCCTGGCGAAGTGGCGCGCTTCCTGCGACGACCACGCCGCTAGGATCTCATGCCGCTCCAACGAGCATACCGCTCGCAATCGGCATGACATCCTTCGCTGCGCTCAGGATGACAAGAGGCGGACCTGGAAGTCCGTAATCCGATGGTCAGTATGACCGCGGCAGCTCGAGGACGTGCTCGGCGACGAAGTTCAGGATCATGTTGGTCGAGATCGGCGCCACGGTGTAGAGCCGCGCCTCGCGGAACTTGCGCTCGATGTCGTACTCCTCGGCGAAGCCGAAGCCGCCGTGGGTCTGCACGCACATCTCGGCCGCGGCCCACGCCGCTTCCGACGCCAGCATCTTGGCCATGTTGGCCTCGGCGCCGGCGTTGATGCCGGCCTCGAACATCGCCGCGGCCTTGCGCACCATCAGGTCGGCCGCCTCGATCTGGGTGTAAGCGCGCGCGATCGGATACTGCACGCCCTGGTTCTGGCCGATCGGCCGGCCGAACAGCTTGCGCTCCTTGGCGTAGTTCACTGCCTTGTCGATGAACCAGCGGCCGTCGCCGATGCACTCCGAGGCAATCAGTACGCGCTCGGCGTTCATGCCGGAGAGGATATAGCGGAAGCCTTTCCCCTCCTCACCGATCAGGTTCTCCGCCGGCACCTCCATGTTGTCGAAGAACACTTCGGTGCTGTTGTGGTTCATCATGGTGCGGATCGGCCGGATGGTCAGGCCCTTGGCGAGCGCCGTGCGCATGTCGACCAGGAACACCGACAGGCCCTCGGTCCGCTTCTGCGCCTGCTCGCGCGGCGTGGTTCGGGCGAGCAGCAGCATCAGGTCGGAATGCTCGGCGCGACTGGTCCATACCTTCTGGCCATTCACGATATAGGTGCTGTTGTTCTTCTTCACCGCGGTCGTGCGGAGGCTGAGCGTGTCGGTGCCGCTCGTCGGCTCGGTGACGCCGAACGCCTGCAGGCGCAGTTCGCCCGAGGCGATCTTGGGCAGGTAGCGCTCTTTCTGCTCCTTGCTGCCGTGCCGCAGCACGGTGCCCATGATGTACATCTGCGCGTGGCAGGCGGCGGCATTGCACCCGGCCTTGTGGATCTCCTCCAGCACCGCCGACGCCGCCGAGATGCCGAGACCCGCGCCGCCGTATTCCTCCGGGATCAGGATCGACAGCCAACCGGCTTCGGTCAGCGCCTTCACGAACTCCGTCGGATAGCCGCGCTCGCGGTCGAGCGTGCGCCAGTAGGCACCGTCGAACCTGAGGCACAGCGCGCGCACGGCCTCGCGGATCTCGGGATGCGTCGGCGCGTAGGGATTTTCAGCATGGGTGTCCATGGCGGGGTTCTAGTCTGCCGCCGGACCCCAAGCAATGCGCCGCAATTCCTGGATCACGCCGGCATGCACGTCGTCCGTGAAGCCGTCGACCGTCGGCTCGTTCCGCGCCGTGACACCGTCGACGGCGCCCGCCTTGTCCACGATCGCCCGGGTGATCGCGAGATCGCGTTCCGCGGTCAGGAACTTCGCTACCGTCGGCGACCACGCGTCATGCAGCACCGCGAGTGCGGCCATCAGGCCGTAAGCGCCCCAGTTCGACACGCCGGCTACCACGAGGTGATCGCACGACGTGATGCAGGCGATGCGCTCGCCGTTCGGCACAGTGCTCGCGATCAGGCCCTCCGGCAGCTTGCCCATGCCGATCTCGTTGCCGCCGTCGCCGACACCGATCTTCACCCAGTCGCCCGCCGTGAACAGATCGTCGAGCGGCGCGGTCCAGGGCGAGACGTCGGCGCCGCGCATGTTGCGCGGCCGGCCGTCGGGCGAGAGGCCGCAGCGTTCGATCGAGACGGCGTGGCTCACGCCGGCCTCTTGCCAGGCGCCAGCAACCCGAATGATGCCCGGCTGGTCTTCGACACCGACCTCATCGACCGCGACGTCCACACCGGTCTCATGCACGGCCGCCCGCACCGCATCGGCGCAGGGCGAATCGACGGCAATGCGCACCGGCACGCCGCACGCACCGAGGCTCGCGGCGAGCAGTGCCGTGCCGACCGGACCGTCGGTCTCGGCCGCCGCGACGCCGTCGCGCGGCACGAAGAAGCCGGTGATGAAGCCGATGCTGGTGGCATGCAGCAAGGAGCGCGCCGCGTCGGCCAGTTCGCCACGGGCCGCCTCGATCAGGGCTTGGGTGCTGCGGCCGACCTCGCGGCAGACCTGGGCTTCGATGGCGTCGAGCGCCCTACTTCTCCTTGGCGACATACACTCCGTTCCAGTCCGGCGGCGACTCGTCGATCAGGTGATCGACGCGCTCGCGCATCATGTCGTAATACCCTTGTCGCCAGCTCAATGCCTGCGCTGCCTCGGCGCACTCCTGGATCACCGGCAAGGACTCGGCGAAGGCGCCGGTGCGATAGAGCAGAAGGAAGGCCTCCTGCCGGTCGAGCAGCGTCTGGAACTCGGGCCGCTGGGTCATTTCCGGCGGACCGATGAGGCCGAAGATGCGCTCCGGCTTAGTCTTGCCTTTCACCATGACGAGATCGAGCTCGATGGCGGCGAAATCAGACGTCTGCTGCCAGGTGTTCTCGCCGACGATGATACCCACCGCATAGGCTTTGCACAGGCCTTCGAGGCGCGAGGCGAGGTTCACCTCGTCGCCCAGGCAGGAGTACTGCAGGCGCTGGGTCGAGCCGAAGTTGCCGACCGTCGCCTGCCCGGTGTTGAGGCCGACGCCGATGTTGACCGGGATGTGCGGCCGCCCCTCGGCCTCCGCCTCGACCTTCCATTCGGCATTGAGGTCCATCAGGCGCGCCTGCATCGCCAGCACCGTCTCGCAGGCGCGCGCGGGATGGTTCGGCACGTCGATCGGCGCGTTCCAGAACGCCATGATGGCATCACCCATGTACTTGTCGATGGTGCCCTTGCGCTCCTGGATGAGGTCGGTCATCGGCGTCAGGAAGCGATTCATGAAGCGCGTCAGGCCGGCCGGATCGAACTGCTCGGAGATGGTCGTGAAGCCGCGCACGTCGCTGAACAGCACGGTGATCTCGCGCATTTCGCCGCCCAGCGCCAGCAGGTCGGGGTTGTCGACGACCGCCTTCACCTGGTCGGGAGACAGATAGAGGCTGAAGGCCCCGTGAATTTCGCGGCGGTCGCGCTCGGCCCGCATGAAAGAGAGCGCCGATCCGATGATGTAGATCACCGCCAGGGTCACCGGCGGGTAGATCGGATCGAACAGCAGGTGGATCTTGTTGAAAGCGTACCAGGGCACGACGATGCCGACGGCGATGAACAGCGCCGCAACCAGTGCCATTCTCGCCGCGGGCAGCCGCGGCAGCAGGATCACGAAAATCAGGCCGATCGCCAGCAGATAGAGGAACTCCGCGCCATCGGCATAGTCCGGCCGCTCGAGGAAGGTCTGGCTCAGCACCTGCTCGAGGATCTGCGCATGGACCTCGACGCCGGGAATCGAGTCCTGCAGCGGTGTGTTTCGCAGATCCTTCAAGCCGACGGCGGAGGTGCCGATCAGAATGATGTGGCCATCGATCTTGTCGTCCGGCAGCGTGCCGTTCAGCACGTCCTTCGCCGAGACGAAGCGTTGCTGCATGTGGCCCGAGTCGTACAGCGCGATGCGGCCCTCGGCGTCGGTGTCGATGTTGAAGTTTCCGACACGGACGTTGCTCATGCCGGTGCGGGCGCCGAACGATTCCAGCCCCTGCGCGCCCGCCCAGCGCACCAGGTAAGTCGACGCGCCCTGCGCCACCCGCAGCGCTTCCAGCGACAACGCCGGGAAGAGATCCTCGTCGCGCTGGCCCTTCATGCGGAACAGCAGCGGCACGCGGCGCACGATCGCGCCCTCGATCTCGGTGGTGACGCTGCCGTTGCCCTTGGCCACCTTCTCGAACATGTCGAGCGTGCGCACCACGCCGGCCTGCTCGGGAATGAAGGTCGAGATCAGCGAGGCGACGTTGGCCTCCTTTGCCTCGCCGGTGTTGTGCGCCAGGCCCGCGAAGCGCCGCGGCGGCTTGGGCGAGCCGTTGAGGTCGAAGCCGAAGCCGGTTACGACCGGCGCGTTCTTGATCGCCTCGGCCAGGACCTCGTCGTTGTCGGGAAACTTCGCGGCGAGCTGCTTCAATTCACCGGTCTGGTCGCTGGGCGGCAGGCTCTGCACCACGCGCAGCAGCGACGACCGGTCGGGCTCGGCGAAGACGACATCGAAGGCGATCGCCGCAGCGCCCTTCTCTGCCAGCTTGTCGACCAGCCTGGCGACGATGTTCCTCGGCCATGGCCATTGGCCGTACTCGGCCAGCGACGCCTCGTCGATATCGACGATGCGCACCGGCAAATCGGGCGGCACCTGGCGCGGATGGAGACGCTGGAAGCCGTCGAAGGCGAGATCGCGCATCCGCGCCAGCACCGGCGGGTCGCCGACGCGCAGGATCAAGGCATTCACCAGCACCAGGAACGCCACGATGATCGGGGCGCGCGGCGACCGGTTACTGCCAAAGAGCCAATTCCACTTCATCCAGAGGCCATCTCCCGCGAAGCCACTTTACGGAAGGGGGACGACCAAGCCAAATAGCCCACGCTGTCGCGGAAAATGTTCACCGGTCCCGTCCACGCTTCCCTGCTCGGCATCTATTACAAGCTGGGCTCGCTCCTGCTGTTCTGCACCATGGATGCCATGGTGAAGGCGCTGGGCGGCACCTATGGGCCGTTCCAGCTGATGCTGTTCCGCAGCACCGTGGCGATGCTCCCGGTCGCCATCATCGTCTGGCGCGCCGGCGACTGGAAAATCGTCCGCAGCAAGCGGCCGTGGCTGCAGGCGGCGCGGATCGTCGCCGGCATCGGCAGTTCGGCCGGCTTCTTCTACGTCTTCCCTCGCATGCCGCTGGTCGATGCCTACGCGATCTCCTTCGCCGCACCCTTCTTCATGGTCGGCCTGTCGGTGCCCCTGCTGGGCGAGCAGGTCGGCTGGCGGCGCTGGACGGCGGTCATGGTGGGCTTCGTCGGCGTGATCATCATGCTCGATCCGCTCGGCCTCTCCTTCCACACCATGTCGCTGATCGTGCTGGGGGCGACTTTCTGCTACTCGCTGTCGACCGTGCTGGTGCGGGTCAACAGCCGGCACGACACCGACGCCGCCACCCTCTTCTGGTTCTCGATCGTGACGAGCGTGGTCTCGTTCGGCGCCGCCATCCCCGACTGGGTCTGGCCGACGGCGATCGACTGGGTCTGGCTGCTGCTGCTCGGCCTGCTGGGCGGGGTGGCGCAGGTGCTGGTGACTCGCGCCTGGCGGCTCGCCCCGGCCGGCGTGCTGGCGCCCTTCGACTATGCCGGGATCATCATGGCGGTGCTGTTTGGTTACCTGTGGTTCAAGGAACAGCCGTCCTGGACGGTCTGGCTTGGCCTGCCGCTGGTGGTCGGCTCGGGCCTCTATATCCTGTATCGCGAAAGGGTCAGGGCCCGAGGCAAAGGCCTCGAAGCGCTGGCCTGAGACTGTTCTTGCCCCATTGACGAATCTGGCCCCGATCCACATGTTGTACGACATGAGCGAAACCCAGTTCAGCGTCAGCCCCAGCGCCGCCAAGCGGATCGCTTTCCTGGCCTCCAAGGAGGCGAAACCCGTGATGATGCGGGTCGCCGTGCTGGGCGGCGGCTGCTCGGGCTTCCAGTACAATTTCTCGTTCGAGGAACAGAAAAGCGACGACGACCTGCTGATCGAGCGCGACGGCGCCGCGGTGGTCGTGGATTCGACCTCGCTCGAGCTCCTGAAGGGCAGCGAGCTCGACTATGTCGAGGAGATGGTGGGCTCGGCCTTCCAGGTGAAGAACCCGAACGCCACCTCGTCCTGCGGCTGCGGCAACTCCTTCAGCGTCTGA
>DASXQC010000851.1:0-2237 GCA_036493235.1 Reyranella sp. | reverse complement strand
TCGGGCGTCGAGACGACGTCCGGTCCGCTGGGGCAGGGGATCGCGACCAGTGTCGGCATGGCGATCGCGCGCAAGTGGTTGGCCAGCCGCTACAACAAGCCGGGCTTCGACCTGTTCGACTACGATACTTACGCCGTGTGCGGCGACGGTTGCCTGATGGAGGGCGTGGGCGCGGAAGCGGCATCGCTTGCCGGCCATCTCGGCCTCGACGACCTGTGCTGGATCTACGACAACAACCACATCACCATCGAGGGCAACACCAGGCTCGCCTTCACCGAGGATGTCGCGGCGCGCTTCCTCGCCTATCGATGGAATGTGCTGCGCGTCGGCGACGCCAACGATCTCGAGCGGATCGAAGATGCGTTAAAGGTCTTCCGCGAGACCGAGGGTCGGCCGACGTTGATCATCCTGGACAGCCACATCGGCTATGGCTCCCCGCACAAGGTCGACACCGCGGACGCCCATGGCGAGCCGTTGGGCGAGGAGGAGGTCCGGCTCACCAAGCGGGCCTATGGCTGGCCGGAAGATGCCAAGTTCCTCGTGCCCGACGGAGTCATGGCGACGTTCGAGCGCGGCATCGGCGCACGGGGAGCAGAGGCACGGAAGCGTTGGGGAGCGCTTCTCGCCGATTACAGCAAGAAATACCCGGAACTCGCTGCCGAGATCGACCAGATGCAGCGGCGCGAGCTGCCGAAGCGATGGGACAGCAACCTGCCGAGCTTTCCGGCCGATTCCAAGGGCGTCGCCGGTCGCGATGCCTCCGGTGCTGTACTGAACGTGCTCGCCCAGAACATTCCCTGGTTCCTCGGCGGTTCGGCGGATCTCGCGCCTTCGAACAGGACGGCGCTGAAGTTCGCCGGCGCAGGCGACTTCGAGGCCGGCAGTCCGGGCGGGCGCAATTTCCATTTCGGCATCCGCGAGCATGCCATGGCGGCGATCGTGAACGGGCTGTCGCTGTCGAAGCTGCGGGCGTTCGGTGCGACATTCTTCATCTTCAGCGACTACGCCCGGCCAGCGATCCGGCTGTCTGCCCTCATGGAACTGCCTACCCTTTTCATCTTCACCCATGACGCCATGGGCGACGGCGAGGATGGCCCGACTCATCAGCCGGTCGAGCAGCTCGTCTCGCTGCGGGCCATTCCGGGCTTGGTGGTGCTGCGGCCTGCCGATGCCAACGAGGTGGTCGAGGCCTACCGCTACATCCTGCAGCTCCGTCATCGGCCCGCGGTGCTCGCGCTGTCGCGGCAGCCGCTGCCGACGTTCGATCGCAGCAAGTACGCATCGGCCGCCGGTGTCGCTCGTGGCGCCTACGTCATGGTGGATGCGCCGGGCGGCCCGCCCGAGATCCTGCTGATCGCGTCGGGCAGCGAGGTCGCGCTGATTGTCGCAGCGCATGAAACGCTGACGGCCAAGGGCGTGCGCTCGCGCGTGATCTCGATGCCGTCCTGGGACATCTTCGAGCACCAGCCGCAGTCCTATCGCGACGAGATCCTGCCACCCGGCGTGAAGCTGCGACTTTCTGTCGAGCAGGGATCGGCCTTGGGCTGGGAACGTTATGTCGGGGACCGGGGCCGAGTCATCGGCATGAAGGCCTTCGGCGCCTCTGCTCCGCTCAAGGAGCTGCAGCGCAAGTTCGGCTTCGAGCCGGAGAAGGTGGTCGCGGTTGCGTTGGAGATGCTCGGCCGCTCGTAATGGCCGCAAGTGAAGGACGTGGAAGCCATGCAGGACCATCCCACCGCAACTCGGAGCACGACCAAGAAAGCCGAGACAGCTGCCGTTGCACCCCCTTGCGCCATGGTGATCTTCGGAGCCGGTGGCGACCTCACCAAGCGCCTGGTCACGCCGGCTCTCTACAATCTGGTAACGGCAAAGCGGCTGCCCGATGGCTTCCGGCTGGTCGGCGTCGATCGCACGCCGGGCACCGTGGAAGAATGGCGCGACAACCTCACCAAGATGATGGACGAATTCGTCACCAAGGGCGGCGGCGAGTTCCAGGCCGACCATATCGACCAGAAAGCCTGGCGCTGGCTGACCGACCGCATGATATACCTGCAGGGCGACTTCACCGACCCGCAGGCTTATCGCCAGCTCAAGGCGCATCTCGCAGGCCTCGACAAGACAGCCGCCAACCATCTCTTCTACCTCGCCGTCCCCGACCGCTTCTTCGGCACCATCGTCGCGGCCCTCGGCAAGGCCGAAATGGTGACGGAAGCCGAGGGGAAATGGCGGCGTGTCGT
>DASXQC010000850.1:0-2347 GCA_036493235.1 Reyranella sp. | reverse complement strand
GAGGACCATGTCCGCTCGGCCATCGCCAACCACGGCTCGCTCTACTTCTGGCGGCTGGCGATCAAGCCCGGCCGGCCGGTGGCGATGGGCCAGATCGGCAGCACGCCGCTCGCCGGCCTGCCCGGCAACCCGATCGCGGCGCTGCTGACCTTCGCCCTGGTCGCGCGGCCGATGATCGAGGCACTGGGCGGGGCGGAGCTGCATGTGGCCAAGCGGTTCGCGGTGGTGAGTGACTTCGCCTACAAGAAGAAGACCGGCCGCCGCGAATACGTCCGCGCCTCGCTCGACGGCCGCAGGGCCCGCCGCTTCCCGAAGGAAGGGGCTGGAATGCTGACCTCGCTCACCGAGACCGACGGCCTGGTCGAGCTGCCCGAGGAGCTGACGCGGCTCGAGCCAGGGACCGAGGTCGACTTCGTTCCTTACAGCGAGCTGATCTAGAAATTCCTCCCCATTCAGATGGGGAGGTGCGCGCGTCTTACGCGGGCGAAGGGGTCATAGGCTGCACTCGCGATGGGCCTCTGACCCCTCCGTCACGGATTACCGCGCCACCTCCCGATTTGAATGGGGAGGAATTTCTAGATCGCGATCTCGCTCGTCATGCGGTCGATCAGGGTGCGGTCGGGATAGGGGCCGAAGCCGGCCTGCACGTTGTCGCGCATGTGCGCGGGGTTGCTGGTGCCCGGGATCACGCAGGTGACCGATGGATGGGCCAGCACGAACTTCAGCAGGATCTGCGCCCAGCTGGTGCAGCCGATGTCCTTGGCCCAGCCCGGCAGGGGGCGGGCCGAGACCTTCTTCAGCAGGCCGCCACCGCCGAACGGCTGGTTGATCATCACCGCGACGCCGTTGTCGTGCGCGAAGTTGAGCAGGCGTCGCTCGACACCGCGCTCGTCGAGCGAATAGTTCACCTGCACGAAGTCGAAGCCGCCGAGCTGCAGCACCGCCTCGAGCGCGCCGTGCTGGCTCTCGGTGTAGTGGGTGATGCCCATCAGGCGGATGCGGCCCTCGGCCTTCCACGCCTTGAGCGTCGGCATGTGGGTTTCCCAGTCGACCAGATTGTGGATCTGCATCAGGTCGATCTTGTCGGTGCGCAGCCGCTTCATCGACTGCTCCATCTGGGCGATGCCCTCCTTGCGGCCGTGCGTCCAGACCTTGGTGGCGAGGAATGCCTTGTTGCGCGTGCCGGCCTCGGCCAGCAGGTCGCCGACCACCGCCTCGGCACGGCCGTACATCGGCGAGCTGTCGATGGCCGAGCCGCCGGCCTCGAACAGCACCTTCAGCACCTCCGCGCGTGGCGCGCGCTCGGCCGGCGCGGCGCCGACATCGAAGGTCTGCCAGGTGCCGACACCGATCACCGGCAACTGCTCGCCGGTCGCGGGGATCTTGCGCGTGTTCATGTGCGGGCTCATGGCGGGGCTCGTCTGTGCGAGGGCGGGGCCGGCCACCAGCGTGGCGCCGGCCACCTGCAGGAAGCGGGATCGGGACAGGTTCACGGCGTCAACCCAACCTGGAACACCGGCCCCTTGCCGCTCGCCTGCACGCTGTTCGCTTGGACGGGGCGGCCATTCAAGATGACGCGCGGCGCCGCCGAAAGCCCGGCGATGGTCAGTCGCTTCGCGATGTCACCCGTCTGGTCGGGCTTCAGCGCATGGTCGATCACCACCTCGTTCGACCACGGCCGGTATTCCAGCCGCAGCAGCCCGAGCTTGCCGTCGGCGAAGAAGCTTGCGGTGCGGGTGGTGAGCTTCCAGCTCTGCGGATCGGGCAGCGGGTTGTAGGCAATCACTCCGCCGCTCAGCGGGTCGGCGATCAGGTAGGCCTTCTTGCCGGCCTCGCTCTCCAGCACCGCGCCGTTCTTCTCCAGCCGGCCGGTCGTGCCCTGCTGCGCCCAGCTGTTGTCGCGCTCGATGCCCGGCGGCAGGTAGGGCCACTGGCCGTTCAGCCGGCGCACAGGGAAGGCCTTATCCTGCTGGCCGGGATCGATCGCGAAATGCGTCTCGCTCGGCTGGCCGAAGCTGCTGCCGAACGAGGCCTCCATCAGGTCCTTGCCGCTCTTGTACGCGACCTCGAGCACATTCTGGTCGGCGTGCCAGGTCGAGGTCAGCGTGTTGCCGTCGATGTGCTTCACGAAGGCGTCGAAGCTGCCGTGCTGCGCTGCGTCGCCCATCTCCAGCACGAACGCGCAGTACGTCCGGTTGGTGAGCGCCTTGAGGTCGAGCGAGCCCAGCGGCACGCCCCGTGGCTTGCGCAGGTTGAATAGCGAGACGGTGAGCGCCGCGCCGATCACGGCGTTGCTGGGCGCGGCCTTGGTCCTGGTGCCGGGCCCGATCTCGATCTCGGCATCGCG
>DASXQC010000849.1:0-14076 GCA_036493235.1 Reyranella sp. | reverse complement strand
TCGATGGAGCCCGAAGGCGAGTCCTTCGGCGGTGAGGAAACTGGCGAAGGCGCGCCGGCCGAGGCGCGCGAGGGCCATGGTGAGCAAGGTGGCGAGCAGGATGGCGAACAGGGCGACCGCCGTCGCCGTCGTGGCCGTCGTGGCGGACGCCGCCGCCGTGGCCGCGAGGATGGCGAGGGCGAACGTCCCGAGCGCAACGGCTGGAATGGCGAGGAGCAGCCGGCGGCTGCCGTCGATGGCCAGCCCGCGGCGTCGATGGACGGCCAGCCTGCCGCGTCGTTCGATGACCAGCCTGCTGCACCGCTCGACGGCCAGCCTGTCGAGCAGATGCCGGGCGGCCACATGCCGGTCGAGCATGCGCCGTTCGCACCGGCGATGACCGCGGACTCTGTACCGCCGCCGCCACCGTCGATCATCGCGCCGCCGCCCGAGCCCGTGGTCGCGCAGGCCCCGCAACCGGTCCCCGAGCCGATCGAGGTGCGCGCCGAACCGCCGCCACCGATCGTCCCGACGATCTCGACCGACGCCCCGCCGGAGAAGCCCAAGCGCGGCTGGTGGCGGCGCTAACCGAGGCTGAGCAAACCCTCCCCGTTCAAATGGGGAGGGCTTCGCCGTTCGCTCTAGTGCTGTCGGCCGAACAGCTCGTAGACCGACAGCAGGATCTCGATGGCGATCAGCCCGATGATGTACCATTCGAGCCGCGTGCTGCGCTGGTCCTGCATCAGATCGAGCACGGTGCGCGTGGTGTCGCCGACCAGCTCGAGCTTGCGGTCGACCGCCTCGCTGCGCTCGATCAGCTCGTACTCCGCCGCAAGCCGGCCGTAGAGCCGCTCGAGGTCGGGCCGGTCCCATAGCAGGTCCGGTTTGTCGCCCGCCGCGACGCGGCCGATCATGCGATGTTGCGTCAGCAGCACGTCGCCGATCTGGCGCACCAGATCGCGCAGCCGGCGGCCGCCCTGCCCGCGCTGCTTGATGCCGATCGCCAGCCGGTCGATGCGATCGAAGGTGGTGGCGAGCTGGGCCTCGAGATGCGCCAGCACCAAGCTCTTCGACAGAACGTCCGCAATGATGTGGAGCCGCTCGTTGGCCTTGTCCTTCAGCACGATGGTGCCGTTGGGATCGAGCCTGTCCTCCTCCTCTGGCCGCACCAGCGCCTGGATCTCATCCGTCTCGGGCGTCTCCAGCGGCTCGATCGTGCTCGCCTGCAGTGAGCTCAGGACCCCGCGCTCTTCTTCCGGCGAGGCGTCGCAGAACACCGCCACGCCATAGCGGAACACGAACGCCGTGCCTCGCACGCCCACGCGCAGGGTGAGCGGAGACAGCGCCATCGTGTCCGGATGATCGAGGCTCCGGGTGTCGATGCGCAGCCCGACCAGGACCGCGCGCAGATGAACACGGCTCTCGGTCATGTCACCGAGCCATCCGGCGCATGAAAACGAGAGCACGACCGGTCATCGATCAACATTTCTCGGACCCGTCCAGTTCACTGGCCCGAGCGCAGGGTGGCGTGTACGCCTGCCCTCGTCCAGTTCGAGTGGTCGTGCACGCGTTCCGAGAGCTTCCAGCTCGCTCATGAGCGCGCAGGATGCGCGCGCTCCGCAGATATGAGCGCCACGGGAGTGGCGCGGTCCGATGACTATGCCTTGACCTCGGCGCTCAGCCAGTCGATCGCGGCCTGCGCGCCGCCGCGGGCGTGCGGGATCTCGAGCGCGCCGAGCGCGGTCTCGATCACGCCCAGCGTGCCGAGGATCATCGGCGCATTGACGTGGCCCATATGAGCGACGCGGAACGCCTTGCCGGTCAGCTCGCCGATGCCGTGGCCCAGGACAACGCCGCACTTCTCACTGCAGTAGGCGCGGAGCGTCTCGGGATCGCGGCCGTTCATCAGCACGCAGGTGACCGAGTTCGAGCGCTCGTTGGGCTCGATGATGTTGAAGCCGATCGCCTGCCCCTCACCCCACACGCCCACCGCGCGTCGCACCGCCTCGGCCAGCAGCATGTGGCGGCGCCACACATTCTCCATCCCCTCCTCGAACACCATGTCGAGTGCCTGGCGCAAGGCGAACAGCAGGTGCTCGGGCGGCGTGCCGGCATACTTTTGGTAATGGGCGCTGCCCTCGCGGTCGGTCCAGTCCCAGTAGGGCGTGCGCAGCCCCGCCGTCTTGTGCACCTCGCGGGCACGATCGTTGGCCACGACGAAGCCCAGGCCGGGCGGCGTCATCATGCCCTTCTGCGAGCCCGACATGGCGACGTCGACGCCCCACTTGTCCATCTCGAACGGCACGCAGCCCAGCGACGCCACCGCGTCGACCATCAGCAGCGCGTCATGCTTGGCCGCGCGGATCGCCTGGCCGATCGCCTCGATGTCATTGACCACGCCGGAGGCGGTGTCGATCTGCGCCACCAGGATCGCCTTGATCGTATTGCCCCCGTTCTTCTTCCGGTCCGCCTTGAGGCGCGCTTCGACCTCGGCCGGCCGTACGGCGCGGCGCATATCGCCCTTCAGGACCTCGACTTCGACGCCCATGCGGCGTGCGTTCTCGCCCCAGCCGATCGCGAAGCGGCCGGATTCAAGGACGAGGATCTTGTCGCCCTTGCTCAGCAGGTTGGTAAGCGAGGCTTCCCAGGCGCCGTGCCCGTTGGCGATGTAGATGTAGGCGTGCCCCTTGGTGCGGAAGAGCCGGGCGACGTCCTTCAGCAGGCCGTCGGTCAGCGCCAGCAGTGGACCGGAATAGATGTCGACCGCCGGGCGGTGCATCGCCCGCAGCACCTCGTCGGGCACGTTGGTCGGACCGGGAATCGCCAGGAACTCACGTCCCGCACGCACGCTCATCTTTCTTTTCCTTTCACGCTGATCCAGCTTCGGGACGCGTAATCTCACCCTACCATGCCGACCCCTGGGAGAAACCATGCCTGCAAATTTCTCATGGCTACCCTGGGCCCTTCTATCAGCGGCCTTTGCAGCTCTCACCGCCATCTTCGGCAAGATCGGCGTGGCCAACATCGGCTCCGATCTCGCAACGCTGATCCGAACGGTCGTGATCCTGGGCACGCTCGCGTCGATCGTCGCCGCGACCGGCCAGTGGCAGGCGCCGGACACGATCCCCACCAAGACCTGGATCTTCCTGGTGCTGTCTGGCCTGGCGACCGGCGCGTCATGGCTCTGTTACTTTCGTGCCCTCAAGCTCGGCGACGCCGCACGCGTCGCGCCGATCGACAAGCTGAGCGTCGTGCTGGTCGCACTGTTCGGCGTGATCTTCCTCGGCGAAAAATTGAGCGGCGTGAACTGGGCCGGCGTTGCGTTGATTGGCGTGGGTGCAGTGCTGGTCGCGGTGAGAGGTTAGACATGGTCGAAATCGTCACTCTTCAGAACGGAACTCTCGCCGCCACCGTGTCCGCACGCGGCGCCGAGTTGCAGCGCCTGCACACGGCTTCAGGCGAAGAGTTGCTGTGGGACGGCAATCCCGCTGTCTGGGCTGGCCGCTCGCCGCTGCTGTTCCCGGTCGTGGGCAACGTGAAGGACGACCACATCACGGTGCATGGGCAGCGCTATCCGCTGCTGCGGCATGGCTTCGCGCGCACGTCGACCTTCGACCTGGTCGACTCCACTGCCGATCGCTGCCTCTGGCGGCTGCGCGCCAATGACGAGACCCGCGCACGCTATCCTTTCGCGTTCCGGCTGGACGTGGCCTACGCGCTCGACGGCGCACGGCTCGCGATACGCGCCACGGTGGCCAACGAGGGCGCCGAGCCGATGCCGGCCTCGTTCGGCTTCCATCCGGCGTTCCGCTGGCCGCTGGTCCCGGGCGTTGCGCGTGAGGACCACGACGTCCGGTTCGAGAAGCCAGAGCCCGAGCCGATCCGCCGGCTGGCGGATGGCCTGATGGGCGGACCGGAGCCGACGCCGGTCACCGGCGAGCGACTGGCGCTGGCTGATGGCCTGTTCGAGCGCGATGCCCTGGTCTTCGACCGTCTGCGGAGCCGGCGGCTGACCTATGGCCCGCCTGAGGGCCGACGCCTGCAGCTCGACTTTCCGGTCATGCCGCATCTCGGAATATAGTCCAAGCCGGGGGCCGGGTTCGTGTGCCTCGAGCCTTGGCAGGGCTATGCCGATCCGAGTGATTTTGATGGTGAATTGGCGGAAAAGCCGGGAATCGTCGCCATCCCGCCCCAATCGGACCGCGTTTTCGAGCTTTCGGTGGCCCTGGTGTAGCGCCGGGAACACACTAAAAAGTCACAAGCACTGCCACGCAACTGACACGGTGGGATCGGTGTTGTTCGAATATGCGGCACAACACCCCGTCCTTACATGCGCTCGGCCGGCAGCTGACCGAATGGCGCCGCCCGCTCGACGAAGCCCCCGACCTCGACGAGGCGCTGATCCGCATGCTGCGCGCCGTCGACCGAGCGCAGACGGACGAGTGGCGTGATCACAAGGAAGATTACGACTTCAGCCGCGCGGCGGCAGACTGAAGCCGTTCCTCTTCAACTGGTCTTCCAGCACCGCAATCGCCTCGGTGACATTGCCGTCTTGGCAGTGCGTCACCGCAACCTGGGCTGACAACGGACCGCGGCGGTAATCGCCGTAGGGCGAGCTGTAGGACTTGCCGAGATAGTGCTCGTAGATGGCGCCGAGCCGGGCGCAGTAGTCGCGGTCGGTTGGAGGCTGAGCTTGGGCGGCGAGCGGGAGCGCAAGCAGCCCGATCGCCACCAGTCGTAGTGAAGGCGTCATCATTCACCTCCTGCGTCCCCCTAATTTAGGGAGCGCTGGTGGTGGCCGCCATGCACGTTCTGTTGAGCCGGCCCCTACTTGGGCTCCGACCGGTAGACGGCGAACTCGGCCCGCGTGTCGGCGATCGAGAACCAGCGGTGCTGGTTGGCGCGGAATGCGCGCCAGTTGGTCAGGATCTTCTTGAACTGCGGGCTCTGTGCCGCCTCCTCGTCGAGCACCTGCTCCAGCGCGACGCGCAACGCCTTGATGATCTCTTCCGGCAGCACCGAGAGCTGCGTGCCGGCGGCGACCAGGCGGGCGATCGCCTCGGCGTTCTTGGCGTCGTAGGAGGCCAGCATCTCCTGGTTGGCGACGGCACCGGCCGCCCGCAGCGCCGCCTGATAACGCGGCGGCAACGTGGCCCACGGCTTCTTGCCGATCATCAGCTGGTTGGTCGCCTCGAGCTCCATCACGCCCGGCGTGTAGTAGTATTTGGCGACCTTGTTGAAGCCGAGCTTCTCGTCGTCGTACGGGCCGACCCATTCGCAGGCGTCGATCGTGCCGCGCTCGAGCGCGGGATAGATGTCGCCGCCGGCGATCTGCTGCGGCACGACGCCGAGCTTGGCCATCACCTTGCCGCCGAAGCCGGCGGTGCGCATCTTGAGCCCCTCGAAGTCCTTCGGCGTCTTCAGCTCCTTGCGGAACCAGCCGAACATCTGGCCGCCGGTGTTGCCGGCGGTGATCGCGACAACGCCGAAGCTATCGTAGAGCTCGTCCATCAGGGCGCGGCCGCCACCGAAGTTCAGCCACGCGGCATGCATGCGCGGCGTGAGCCCGAACGGCAGCGAAGCGTCGAAGATCGACGCCGAGTTCTTGCCGATGTAGTAGCCCATGTAGGTGAAGCCCGATTCGACGGTGCCGTTCGATACCGCGTCGAGCACCTGTAGGCCGGGTACGATCTCGCCCGCCGCAAACGGCTGCAATTCGAACTTGCCGTCGGTCAGCTCGCTGGTGACGCGCGCGATCGTGTTGACCGCGCCGAACAGCGTGTCGAGGCTCTTCGGATAGCTCGCGGTCAGGCGCCACTTGATGGTGGGCGCTTCCTGCGCGATCGCCGGCGCGGCGAACGTGCTCGCGGCCGCGGCCGCGGCCGCAGCGGGCAGGAATTTTCGGCGTGATACGGGTTGTGAAGTGCGCATGACGTCTCCTCCTCGTCAGGACGAGAAAAGACTACGCTGCGCTCCAACCACCGTCGATTGAAATGGCCGCACCGGTCGTGTCGGCGCCGTCGGGCCCGCACAGGAACGCGACGAGGCCTCCGATACGGTCCGCCGAGACGAACCTTCCCGACGGCTGGCGCGAGCCCATGAAGGCCTTTTCCGCCTCGGCGCACGGCAGGTTCGACGTCGCCATGAAGTCGGCGAAGCGCTGCTCGATCGACGGTGTCGGCGAGGAGCCGGGGCAGATGGCGTTGCAGGTGATGTTCTGCGCTGCGGTCTCCAGGGCCACGGCGCGGGTGAAGCCGATCATCGCCGTCTTGGTCGTGACGTAGTCGACACGGTTGACCACCGCGCGCGTGCCGAAGATCGACGCCATGTTGACGATGCGGCCGAAGTCGCGGTCGCGCATGCCCGGCAGCGCCAGACGCGTGGTGTGGAACGCCGAGGAGAGATTGACCGCCAGCGCCCGATCCCAGTCCTGCGGCTTGAACTCTTCGATCGGCGCGAAATGGCGCACGACGGCGTTGTTCACCAGGATGTCGATGCCGCCGAACTCGGCGATGGTCGACTGCACGAGCCGCTCGACCTCAGCCGGCTCGCCGAGATCGGCGCCGTCGAACAGCACGCGGATGCCACGCCCGCCCTTTTGCACGCGCTTGCGGTTGGCCTCGATCTCGTCGGGATGTCCCAATCCGTTCAGCATGACGTTGCAGCCCTGCGCGGCGAGCCGCGTGGCGATGGCGAGCCCGATGCCCTGCGTCGAGCCGGTGACCAGAGCCGATTTGCCTGTGAGCATGAGTCCTCCCGGATGCTAGCTTAGCAGCCAATCGATCGCGTGGAGGAAGCAATGGCGGTGCTGGGATTCATCGGCGTGGGACGCATGGGCGGGCCGATGGCCTCGCGCCTGCTCGATGCGGGGCACCAGCTTTGCATCTACGACGTTTCGGCCAACGCGACCAAACCGTTCGCTGCACGCGGTGCCACCATCGTCGGCTCGCCGGCCGAGGTCGCCTCGCGTGCCGAGCTGGTGCTGGTGAGCCTGCCGACACCAGACATCGTCCGCACGGTGGCGCTGGGCGGCAACGGCGGCGTGATCAACGGCACCAAGGTGCGGCTGATGATCGATCTGTCAACCACCGGACCCGGCGTCGCGACCGAGGTCGCCAACCAGCTCGCGCCGCGCATCGGCTGGGTCGACGCGCCGGTCAGCGGCGGCGTGACGGGCGCCAGGGCCGGCACGCTGGCGGTGATGGTGTCGTGCCCGAAGCCCGCCTTCGGCGAGGTCGAGCCGATCCTCAAGACCTTCGGCAAGATCTTCTACACCGGCGAGAAGCCCGGCCTCGCGCAGAGCGCCAAGCTCGCCAACAACCTGCTCGCTGCCACGGCGATGGTCGCGACCTCCGAGGCGATGGCGATGGGCGTGAAAGCCGGCCTCGATCCCAAGGTGCTGCTCGACATCATCAACGCGTCGAGCGGCCGCAACAGCGCCACGCAGGACAAATTCCCGCGCGCTATCCTGCCCCGCACCTTCGACTTCGGCTTCGCGACGGGCTTGAGCTACAAGGACGTGCGGCTGTGCGTCGAGGAAGCCGAGGCGATGGGCGTGCCGATGGTGGTGGGCGGTGCGGTGCGTGAGATGCTCGCCATCACCCGCTCCCGCTTCGGCGCCGACAGCGACTTCACCCACATCGCCAAGCTGCTCGAGGAATGGTCCGGCGTGGAGATCAAGGGATAGGCGCGGGCTTCGGTCGAGGGCCGTCTGCGGTTAGCAGGAAATCAAGAAATCGAGCCTACAGATTTTCGTGCATTTGGCGCTAACCGCACCAGCCCCTCGGTCCCAAAGGAGAGAATGGTGTTGCACTCTTATAGAGAGAGTCGATTACATGACTCTCTCTCTCCCTGCGATTCCCTGACCGGGGCCCGCTGCGCTTAGCGGGAAATGCAGT
The DNA here is from genome assembly GCA_036493235.1 of Reyranella sp. Lineage (GTDB taxonomy): Bacteria > Pseudomonadota > Alphaproteobacteria > Reyranellales > Reyranellaceae > Reyranella. The sequence continues at coordinate 6,199 of DASXQC010000849.1, read as the reverse complement.
AGATGGATTTCCCGCTAACCGCTGACGGGACACGGGACGACGACGGCAAAGTTCCTCCCTGCAAGGCACGCATCTTGCACTCGAGATATGCATCTGGGAGCATCGCGCCGACCAATGGAGGGACAGAGATGAGGCGTCGTGAGGTTTTGACCGCTGGCTTGGGGGCCGTTGCCTTCGCAGCTCCCGCGATTCGCCGAGCGAACGCCCAGACCCTGAAGCCGCTGGTGATCGGCGGCTCGGTGCCGCTGACCGGGGCCGCGGCCGAGACCGGCCTCAACGTCAACAACGGCTACGTCACCGCGGCGACCTACCTCAACGACGTGCTGGGCGGCGTCGAGATCGCCGGCGAGAAGTACAAGATCGAGCTGAAGCTGTTCGACGACGCCAGCGACCCCGCCCGCGCGACCACGCTGCTGCAACGCCAGATCGACGAGGGCACGGATTTCTTCCTGGGCTCGTTCGGCTCCAACATCGTGCTGCCGACCGCGGCGATCACGGAGCGTGCGAAGAAGCCGATGGTGCAGACCGGCGGCGGCTCGGACGCAATCTTCACCCGCGGCTACAAGTACATGTTCGGCATGTATCCGCGCGCCACGCGCCAGTTCGCGTCGGCCGCCGAGCTGTTCAAGACGCTGCAACCGAAGCCAGAGAGCTATTCGGTGCTCTACAACAACGACGCCTTCTCCAAGACGGCGGCGGAAGGCGTGAAGCTCTCGTGCGATGCCGCGGGCTTCAAGCGGCTCGATCAGTTCGAGCTGCCGGCAAAGGTGACCGACGTGTCGAGCGTGCTCGCCTCGGTGCGCGCCAAGACGCCGGACATGCTGATCTGCGTCGTGCACGACCAGGATTCACTCTTGATCGCCCGCCAGATGGTGGCGACCAACACCAACGTGAAGCTCCTGTTCCAGGGCCTTGGGCCGCAGCTCGGCTCCTACCGCGAGGCGCTCGGCAAGTATTCCGAGGCGATCCTGTGCTCGAACTACTGGAACGAGGACGTGCCCTACAAGGACAAGTTCTTCGGCAATTCCAAGAAGTTCGCGGAATACTACCGCAGCAAGTACACCCGCCCGATCGCCTATCACGTGGCCGGCGCCGCAGCCTGCATCGAGACCTATGTGATGGCAATGCAGGCGGCCAAGAGCATCAAGCCCGAGCCGGTGCGCGAGGCGCTGGCCGCGGCCGACTTCGAGACCTTCTACGCCCGCATCAAGTTCTCGCCCGAAGGCGACGGCGATCCGATCTCGCTCGGCTCGATGATCGGCCAGGTGCAGAAAGGCAAGCTCGAGACGGTGTTCCCCGATGCCGCCAAGTCGGCCGCGCCGGTCTATCCGGCGCCGACCTGGGACAAGAAGGGCGCCTGATCCGGCCGGCATTCCCATGGACCTGATAGCACAGACACTGGCCGACGGGCTGGTGCTGGGGGGCATCTATGCGCTCGCCGCGGTCGGCTTCTCGCTGATCTTCGGCGTGCTGCACGTCATCAACCTCAGCCACGGCATCCTGGTGCTGCTCGGCGCCTACCTGGCGCTGATCCTCTCCGAGGCGCTGCACATCGACCCGCTGCTTTGCATCCCGCCGGTGATGGTGGCGCTGTTCTGCATCGGCTACGTCTACCAGCGCCTGCTGATCCAGCACGCGGTCGACCGCGCCTCGGTCAACTCGATGCTGCTTACCTTCGGCGTGGCGCTGATGTTGCAGAACGTGATGATCTGGCTGTTCTCGCCGGACATGAAGAACATCACGCCGAGCTACGCCTTCAGCTCGTTCAAGATAGGCCCGGTGAACTTCGACGCCGTGCGCGTCAGCGCCCTGATCGCGAGCCTCATCCTGCTGTCGCTGCTCGCGGCCTTCCTGCGCTACTCGTCTATGGGCCGCGTGATCCGGGCCACCGCGCAGCAGACCATGGCGGCGCGGCTGTGCGGCGTGAACGTGCGCCACGTCTATGCCCTCACCTTCGCGGTGTCGGCTGCATTCGCCGGTGCGGCCGGCATCGTGCTCGGCATCATCCTGCCCTTCTCGCCCAACGACGAAGGCACCTGGACCCTGAATGCCTTCGTGGTCGTCGTGCTGGGCGGCGTCGGCAGCCCCGCCGGCGCGCTGATCGGCGGCCTGCTGCTCGGCCTGGTGAGCACGCTCACCGCGCAGTACATCGGCCCCGCCTTCCCCAACGTCACCATGTTCCTGCTGCTGGTGCTCCTGCTGCTGGTGCGGCCACAGGGGCTGCTGGGCAACGCCTTCGCGCCGTCGCGATGAAACAGAATCCCGCACTCATCGCCGCCGTGGTCGTCGCCGCCATCGTGCTGCTGGCCGCCGGCCCCCTCTTCCTGCCGCCGTTCTACGTGCGCGTCGGCCAGCTCATGCTGTATTCCGCCGGCCTCGGACTCGCCTGGGCGATCCTCGGCGGCTTCGCGGGCTATGCGAGCTTCGGCCATTCGGCCTTCATCGGCATCGGCGCCTTCACGGCCGGCCTGGTCGAGAGCCAGTATTCGAGCCTGCCGCCGGCGCTGCTGCTGCCGCTCGGCCTCGTCACGGGCGGGCTCAGCTGCGCGATCCTGTCGGCGGTGATCGCCTATCCGATCCTGCGGCTGCGGGGCACGTTCTTCGCCATCGCCATGCTGGGCGTCAGCCATGTCGGCGCCGAGGTCACCAACAACATCGACTTCTTCCAGGGCGCGATGGGGCTGAACTTCCCGCCGCTGGCGCCGGCCGCCATGGAACCTGCGTCGTTCTTCTACGAGCTGTTCCTGGCCGGCGCGCTGCTGATCCTGCTGGTCTCCTGGCTGATCCGCCGCAGCCGCTTCGGCGCGGGCCTGCTCAGCATCCGCGAGGACGAGGACACTGCGCGCATGCTGGGCGTGCCGACCGAGCGCTACAAGCGCGTGGCGTTCGTCGTCTCCGCCGTGCTGACCGGCCTGATGGGGGTGATCTACGCCCATTCGCTGGGCTACATCACGACCGACTCGGTCTATCGCGACGACACCAACTTGAGCCTGATCGTCTATTCGCTGCTGGGCGGCATGGGCACGCTGTTCGGGCCGGTGATCGGCGCGGGCCTGCTGGTATTCGTCACCCAGGTGATCCTGGGCCGCCTGCTCGACTTCCACCTGTTCGCCACCGGCTTGCTGCTGGTGCTGCTGATCCTGATGGCGCCGGGCGGCGTGAACGGTCTGCTGCACCGAAAGCGGCGGTCCGCATGAGCCTGCTCGAGGTCCGCGGCCTGTCGAAGAACTTCCGCGGCCTGGCGGCGATCGGCGACGTCACGTTCGCGATCGCCGAGGGCTCGATCACCAGCATCATCGGCCCCAACGGCGCCGGCAAGTCGACGATGTTCAACCTGATCACCGGCTACCTCGCGCCGACTGCCGGCGAGGTCCGCTTCAAGGACCGGCGTATTACCGGCCTCGCCACCAACCGCATCGCCGAGCTGGGCGTCGCCCGGGCCTTCCAGATCGCCCGGCCATTCCGCGAGCTCAGCGTGTTCGACAACGTGCGAATCGGCGCGCTGTTCGGCAAGGCCGGCCCGCGCGACGTCGAGACGACCACGCGACGCGCGATGGAACTCGCCGCGATCGCTCACCTTGCGACCCAACCCGCGAGCGCCCTCACCGTCGGCCAGCTCCGCCATCTCGAGGTCGCCCGCGCCATCGCCACCCGTGCCGACCTGCTGCTGGCCGACGAGCCATGCGCCGGCCTCAACCCGACCGAGACCGCGGCGATGATCGAGGTGCTGCGCCAGGTGCGGAAGAACGGCGTCACCGTCGTGCTGGTCGAGCACGACATGCCGTCGGTCATGGAAGTGTCGGACCGCCTGCTGGTGCTCGACGCCGGCCGCCTGATCGCCGACGGTACGCCGCAGGCCGTCGCCAACGATCCCAAAGTGATCGCGGCTTATCTCGGCACGCCCGACGCGGCTTAGTGCCCGAGGAAGGCCTTCTTCACGTAGTCGTTGGCCAGCAGCTCCTGGCCGGTGCCGGCGAGCACGACCGAGCCCTTCTCCAGCACGTAGCCGCGATGGGCGATGCGCAGCGCCTGGTGCAGGTTCTGCTCGACCAGCAGCACGCTGATGCCGCGCTTGTTCACCGCCTCGATCAGCCGGAAGACCTCCTGCACCACGGTCGGCATCAGGCCGAGCGACGGCTCGTCGAGGATGATCAGCCGGGGCTCGGACATCAGACCTCGCGCGATTGCGAGCTGCTGCTGCTCGCCACCGCTCATCGAGCCGGCAAGCTGGCTGCGCCGCTCGGCGAGCCGCGGGAACAGCGCAAAGGCCTGATCGATCAAGGGGCCGACCGCACCGCGCTGCTTCACGTGCGCGCCGAGCTGCAGGTTCTCCATCACCGTCATCTGCGGGAAGACCAGCCGGCCCTCCGGCACCAGGGTGATGCCGCGCCGCACGACGTGATGGCTCGCCATGCCGCGCAGCGCCTCGCCGTCGAAGCGGATCGCGCCCTTCTGCGGATTGAGCACGCCCGCGATCATGCGCACCGTCGTCGACTTGCCCGCCCCGTTGGCGCCCAGCAGCGCCACGATCTCACCGGGCTGCACGGCGAGCGAGACGTCGCGCACCGCGAGCGCGCCGTCGTAGGCGAAGGCGAGATTGGTGACTTCGAGCGCACTCATGCTGCGGGCTGATGGGCTGCGGGCTGCTGGCGATAGGCGTAGTTCTTGTCGAGCCGCTCGAGCAGGTAGTTGCCGTAGCGCACCGGCGGATACTTCGGCGCACCGCAGGTCGGCAGGACCTCGACGACGGCGTCCATCGACATGTCGAAGAAGTACGGGCAGGAGTAGCGATCGCCGCCCGACAGGTTCGTCACCCGATGCGGCGTCGACTGCCAGCGGCCATTGGTCCAGCGCGACAGCATGTCGGCGACATTGACCACCCAGGTGCCGTCGATCGGCGGCGCGGCCAGCCACGTGCCGTCCTTGCGCCGCACCTCGAGGCCGCCCTGCCGGTCCTGGCAGAGGATCGTGATGAAGCCGTAGTCGGTATGCGGCGCCGAGCCGAACGCGTTGTCGTCCGGCGCATGCGGCGGATAGTGCAGCAGGCGCAGGAACAGCGTCGGCTGGCGGAAGAACGGCGCGAACCAGTCGCGCGGCAGGCCGAGCGCCAGCGCGAGCGTTCCCAGCAGACGCTGGCAGAAGGCCTGCATCGCCTGCTCGTAGGCCTCGACCGGCTCGCGGAAGCGCTCAAGATCCGGCCACAGGTTCGGCCCGTCGAGCGGACGGCCATGGCGTGGATCGCTCTCCGGCACGTCGTGCATCCACATGAACGACTCCGAGTCGTTCGGCTTGGTCACCTTGGCGACCGACGAGGTCTGGATGGTCGAGGTCTTGGGCGCCATGTAGCCGCGATGGAACGTGTTCATCGCGATCGCGTCCTTGGCCGCGCGCGGCTGGGCATGAAAGCGGCGCGAGGCCTCGAACACGCCGTCGACCAGCGCCGGCGCGACCCCGATGCCCTTGAAGTAGCAGAAGCCCTTGTCGGTGAAGGCCTGATCGAGCTGCCGCGCCAGCGTCTCGTCGCTGGCCCCTGCGAAGTCGATGACCGGAAGACTATCGTTGCCCATGCGCCCTATTTGTCAGCACGCAAAGGCAATGCCAAGGCCGCCGGCCGCCGCACCGTCCGCGGTGCGGCCGCCCGTCAGCCGCCGGTCAGGCCGACGGTTCGCGGAGCGCTCCATTCGAGCTGGATGAACGGCGCGTCGCGACCGATCTCGACGAAGCCCAGCGCCGCGCACATCCGCTGCGACGGTTCGTTGTGATGCAGGATCTTGACCCTGACCTTACGGCCGAGGCGCGCCTGCTCGGCCAGCACTGCGGAGATGATGGCGCGGCCGAGCCGGTCGTTGCGCGTCTCGGGAAGCAGCACGAAATCGACCAGGCAGGCCGGCTCCCGGGCATCGCCGGGGTCGACGATCAGGCGGCCGACCGGCATGCCGTCGCGCTCGATGATGTCGAAGCTCGCGGCCGGAAAGCGGGCGCGATAGGTCGACATCTGACCGGCGAACTGGAAGCGCAGCAGCTTCTCCTTGGTCGCATCGTCCACCGGCATGCGCTCGAGATCCTCGAGCGCCCAGCTGCGGAACAGGCGGAACAGCAGCGCTTCGTCGTCCGGGCGTTCGGGCCGCAACGTCACCGGGCCCTTGTCGGTCTGCAGCTGTCGCCCAGCACTGTTCACGCGCGGTCCTTTCGTATCGTC
>DASXQC010000848.1:0-5110 GCA_036493235.1 Reyranella sp. | reverse complement strand
TAGGCGTAGGGCGTGGCACCACCCGCGGCGAGATCGGACAGGCAGACGCGCAGCGCGCGCGCCGCCACCAGCTCGGGCTTCTCGTCGGGAGGGAAGTGCACGCCCGACACGATCGTGTCGGTCTTGACCACGAGGTCATGCCGCGGATCGGCCGGCAGGAACGCATTGTCGCTCTCGAGCCCGCGCGCGCCGGCGAAACCTTTGGCGAGCGGCGCGAAGTAGCGGGCGATCAGCTCGAACTCACCGATCCGCCGCTTTGCCATCGCGGTTATCCTGCGAGATCGGCCGCGCGCTCCTGGCGCGCCACCCGATCGAGCACGGAGTTCACGAAAGTCGCCTCGCCCTGGCCGTAAAAGGCATGAGAGATCTCGACATACTCGTTGATCGCCACCTTGGGCGGCACGTCGCGGCGATGGACCAGCTCGTAGGTGCCGGCCAGCAGGATCGCCCGCACCAGACGGTCGATACGGCCCCAGGTCCAGTTCTCGGCGAGCGCCGCCGACACCGTCTTCTCGAGCTCGTCCTTGTGGGTCGCGGTGCCCTCGACCACGTCCCTGAACAGCGGCTTGTCGGCGTCGCGGCGCATGCCGCCCTCGCCCGCCTCGCCGGTGCGCACGCTCAGGAACTGTTCGATGATGTCGGCCGGCTGGTCCTGGCCTTCCTGCCATTGATAGAGCGCCTGCACGGCCGCAAGCCGCGCGGCCTGTCGGCGACTCGGCGGCTTGGGCTGCAGGCTCATGCGTTCCGCCACCGGCGCTGCAGCGCCACCATGGCGAGGCAGGCATGGGCTGCGTCGCCGCCCTTGTCGCCGCGATGCGTCTCGGCACGCGCCTTTGCCTGCTCCATGTTGTTCACGGTGACGATGCCGTAGCCGATCGCGAGCTTCCCATGCACCGACAGGTCCATCAGCCCGCGCGCGCTCTCGCCGCAGACATAGTCGTAATGCGTGGTCTCGCCGCGAATGACGCAGCCCAGCGCGAGGAACCCGTCATAGCGGTCGGCCGCGAGCGCGATCGCCCCAGGGATCTCGAAGGCGCCCGGCACGACCACGCGCTCGTACGTGGCGCCGTTCTTCGTGATCTCGCTATCGGCGCCGGAGATCAGCGCGTCGGCGATCTCGGGGTAGTAGCGCGATTCCACGATCAGGATGCGTGCACCCTTCACCCCTTCGATAGGGGCGCGCGCAGTGGGGTTCTCAGTACGTGTACTCATGGCTGATGCGCCACTCCAGTGGCGCATCTTCTCGCCCGTGGCAACAGGCCATGAGCGCCACGGCGTGGCGCTCCGGGACGCACGATCAGGCCCGCGACGGGCGGCCGGGCACCGGCTTCTGGCCCACGACCTTCAAACCGAAGCCCTCGATGCCGACGATGCTCTTCTTGCTGTTGGTCAGCAGGACCATCTCCTTGACCCCGAGGTCGATCAGGATCTGCGCGCCGACGCCATAGTCGCGCAATTCGACGCCCGCGGGCGCGATCGGTTCGCCGGCCCGGCGACGCTGCTCGGCCAGCACGACGGTGAGCGGCTCGCGGATCAACACGATGACGCCGCGGCCCTGCTCGGCGATGTAGCGCATCGACGCCTCGATCTCGCCGCCGCGGCCGCCGCTCCGCTGCCCGAGCGTGTCGTTGAACAGGTTGACCGCGTGCATACGCACGGTGATCGGCCCGGGCGCCGCCGGGTCGCCCTTCACCAGCGCCACATGCTGCGCCATCGTCACCTTGTTGATGTAGACGACGCAGCGGAAGTCACCGCCGTAAATGCTGTCGAGCTTGGTCTCGCTGATGCGCTTGACGATGGAATCGTAGCGCCGGCGATAGGCGATCAGATCGGCGATGGTGCCGATCTTGAGGTTGTGGCGTTGGGCGAAGCTGATCAGGTCGTTGCGGCGGGCCATCGTGCCGTCGTCGTTCATGATCTCGCAGATCACGCCGGCCGGCGTCAGGCCCGCGAGCCGCGCCAGATCGACCGCCGCCTCGGTGTGGCCGGTGCGCTCCAGCGTGCCGCCATCCTTGGCGACCAGCGGGAAGACGTGCCCGGGGGTGACGATGTCCTGCGGCCCGCACGACGGATCGATAGCGACCGAGACGGTGCGCGCGCGGTCGGCGGCCGAGATGCCGGTGGTCACGCCCTCGCGGGCTTCGATCGACACGGTGAAGGCCGTCTGGTGACGGGTGCCGTTGTTCTGCGCCATCAGCTTGAGGCCGAGTTGCTCGACCCGCTCGCGGGTCAGCGCGAGGCAGATCAGGCCGCGCGCGTGCTTGGCCATGAAATTGATGGCCTCGGCGGTCGCCCATTGGGCCGGGACGACCAGGTCGCCCTCGTTCTCCCGGTCCTCGTCATCGACCAGGATGAACATCCGGCCCTTGCGGGCTTCCTCGATGATATCTTCGGCCGCGGCCTTCACCTCGCTGAAGGTGATCCGCCAGGCATCTTTCTCGAGCGCACTCATGATCTATGCTCCAACAGTCGCTGAACGTACCGCGCGAGCATATCGACCTCAAGGTTGACCCGCTGGCCCACCTTGGCGGTCCCCAGGGTCGTCACCGCCTGGGTGTGTGAAATGATGTTCACGCCGAAGCGATTTCCGTCGACTTCGTTCACGGTGAGCGAGATTCCATCCACCGCGATCGAGCCCTTGGACGCGACGAAGCGGGCCACGTCGCCTGGCGCCTCGAACATGAAGCGCACGCTGCCACCTTCCGGCGTCATCGAGGCGATCTTCCCGACGCCGTCGACATGGCCGTAGACGAGATGGCCGCCCAGCTCATCGCCGAGCCTGAGCGACAACTCCAGATTGATCCGCTGGCCCTGCTTCCAGTCGCCGAGGTGGGTCTTGTCCAAGGTCTCGCCCGAAGCCTCGACGGCGAACCAGTCCGGGCCCTTCTCGATCACCGTCAGGCAGCAGCCCGAGCAGGCGATCGAGGCGCCCATCGGTACCGGCGCCATTTCGTGCTTCGTCCGGATGACGAAGCGACGGTCGCCCTTCTGGCCGCCCGGCGTGAGGGCCGTGATTTCGCCGACGTCGGTGACGATCCCCGTGAACATGGTCGTTCCTTAAGCCGCCCGGTGCCAGGTTTCCACCACGTCGCCGTCGAGTGCGCGGGAGGAAACCAGGGTGAACCGGGGCGCGAAACCGAGCTTTTCGAGCCCCAAGGGAGCAACCGCAGAGCGGCTGTCCGCCCCCACCAGCAGGCCGGCCTGATAGGAGGTCAAGCGGTCGACCAGCCCGGCCTTGAGGAACGCCGCCGCCACCTCGCCCCCGCCCTCGACCAGCACGCGGGTCAGCCGGCGCTCGCCCAGCGCGCGCGACGCCGCCGCGATGTCGACCCGCCCCTGCTCATTGGACGCAACCTCGATCACTTGGACCCCTTTCGCCTGCAGCGCCTCACGGGCTTGAGCCGGCGCGTCGGCAGTGCAAAGCACCCATACAGGCGTCTTGTTGGCGGTCAGGGCCAGTTTTGACCCCGCCGACGTGCGCGCCTTCGAATCGAGCACGATCCGTACGGGCGAGTAATGATCCAATCCGGGCAACCGGCAGGTCAGCTCAGGATCGTCGGTCGCGACCGTGTTGGCGCCAACCAGGATCGCGTCGTGCGTCGCCCGCAGGCGCTGGCCATCGGCGCGCGACGCGGCGCCGGTGATCCACTTGCTTTCGCCGAAAGCCGTGGCGATGCGGCCGTCGAGCGATGACGCCATCTTGAGATGGAACAGCGGGCGCTTCTCTCGCAATTGCAGCAGGAAACCGGCATTGATCTCGGCCGCCTCCTTCGCGCCCGCACCGATCTCGACGTCGATGCCGGCCGCGCGCAGGCGGGCATGCCCCTGCCCATTCACCTGCGGATTGGGATCCTCCATCGCCGACACGACCTTCACCACGCCGGCCTTGATCAGGGCATCGGCACAGGGCGGCGACTTGCCGAAATGCGAGCACGGTTCGAGGGTGACGTAGGCCGTGGCGCCGCGCGACGCCTCGCCCGCCTGGTTGAGCGCATCGACCTCGGCATGCGGACGGCCGCCGTCCTGGGTGCGGCCACGACCGACGATGACGCCGTCCTTGACGATCACGCAGCCCACGGCGGGATTGGGCCAGGTGCGGCCGAGCGATCGGCGCGCCAGCGCGAGCGCCGCGCGCATCATGGCGTCAATCCTTGAGGCTGCTGGTCTCGGCGAGATCGGAGATGAACTCCTCGAAGTCACGGGCCTCGCGGAAATTGCGATAGACCGAGGCGAACCGCACGTAGGCCACCGGATCGAGCGCACGGAGCGCGTCCATCACCAGTTCGCCGATCTGCGTCGAGGGGATCTCGCTCTCGCCGGAGCTTTCGAGGCGGCGCACGATGCCGTTCACCACGCGCTCGACCCGCTCGGGGTCGACCGGGCGCTTGCGCACCGCGACCGAGATCGAGCGCTGGAGCTTGTCACGGTCGAAGGCGACGCGCTGGCCGTTCTTCTTCACCACGGTGAGCTCGCGCAACTGCACGCGCTCGAAGGTGGTGAAGCGCGAGCCGCACGACGGGCAGTAGCGCCGCCGCCGGATCGCCGAATTGTCGTCGGTCGGTCGCGAGTCCTTAACCTGGGTATCCTCGTGACCGCAGAATGGACAGCGCATCTGGTGGTTCCCCCTGTTTATCGTTGTGCGTTGTCAGTCGCGGTATATCGGGAAGCGGGCGCAGAGAGCGCGGACCTTGCCGCGCACCTGCGCCTCGACCTGGGCGTCGCCGTCCGGGCCGTTCTTGGCGATGCCGTCGAGCACGTCGGCGATGAGGTGGCCGATCTGGCGGAACTCGGCGACGCCGAAGCCGCGCGTCGTGCCGGCCGGCGACCCCAGGCGCACGCCCGACGTGACGGTGAACTTCTCCGGATCGCCCGGGATGCTGTTCTTGTTGACGGTGATGCCGGCGCGATCGAGCACCTTCTCCGCCGAGATGCCGGTCGCCTTCTTGGGCCGGAGGTCGACCAGCATGACGTGGCTGTCGGTGCCGCCCGAGATGATCTTCAGCCCGCGCTCGGTGAGCGACGCGGCGAGCGCCTGCGCGTTGTCGATGACCTGGCGCGCGTAGGTCTTGAAGTCCGGCCGCAGCGCCTCGCCCAGCGCCACCGCCTTGGC
>DASXQC010000847.1:0-21544 GCA_036493235.1 Reyranella sp. | reverse complement strand
CGATGGGCTTCGACTATCTGACCGTCACCGATCACGTCGTGCTGCCCGACACCAAGGTGCCGGGCTACCCCTACTCAGAGGATGGCGCGTTCTACGAAGAGGCGCCGCTGGAGCGGCACGAGCAGTTGATGGGCATGGCCTGGATCGCGGCCAAGACCTCGCGTATCCGCCTGGTCGCGGCGGTGCTGGTCGTGCCGCACCGGCCGGCGGTGCTGGCGGCCAAGATGCTGGCGACGCTCGACGTACTGAGCGGCGGGCGGCTGGTGGTCGGCGTCGGCGCGGGCTGGCTGAAGTCGGAGTTCGACGCCGTCGTCACCACGCCCTTCCCCGACCGCGGCAAGGTCACCGACGAATACATCGATGCCTTCCGCGTGCTGTGGACCGAGGCCAAGCCGAAATTCGCCGGCAAGTTCGTGAAGTTCGACGGCATCGTGCTCGAGCCCAAGCCGGTCCAAAACCCGGTGCCGATCTGGGTCGGCGGCGAGGGTATGAACGCGATCCGCCGCGCCGCACGCGTGGCCGAGGCCTGGTATCCGATCGGCAGCAACAACGCGCACCTGCTCGACACGCAGCCGCGGCTTGAGTCAGGCATTGCCCGCCTGCGCCAGGCGACGGCCGAGGCCGGCCGCGATCCGGCGTCGATGGGCGTCAGCTTCCGGGTGAAGCGCTACGGCGCAGCCGTGCCGGCCAAGGCGAACAACGGAGAGCGGCGGCTGTTCTCCGGCAGCGAAGCCGATCTGATCGCCGACTTCCGCGCTCTCGAGAAGGCGGGCGTCAGCGCAATCGATGTCGACTTCGGCGGCCGCTCGACCGCCGACGAGATTCTCACCGAGATGAAACGCTTCCGCGCCGCCGTGATCGAGAAGATCTGAGTCTCGCCGGAGCGCGGGCCTCTGGCCCGCCTCGGAATCAAGAGCGGGCCGGAGGCCCGCACTCCGGCAGGAAGCTAGACCGGATCCAGCACGACGACCGGAATCTCCCGCGGGGTCTTCTTCGCGTAGTCGGCGTAGGGCGGCCAGAACTTGAGCGCGCCGTCCCACAGCTTCGCGCGTTCAGGCCCCGACACGGTGCGGGCCCGGGCCTTCACCGTCTTGGTGCCGACCTGCACCTCGACCTTGGGATTGGCCTTGAGGTTCTTGTACCAGCCGGGATGATCCGGCGCGCCGCCCTTGGAGGCGACGATGTAGTAACCGCCATTGTCGGTGTCGCCGTAGAACAGCGGGAACAGGTACTTCTCGCCGCTCTTGCGGCCCTTGGTGACCAGCAGCAGCGCGGGAACGACGATCTCCTTGTCCATGCCCTGCGGCTTGATCGTGTACATGTGGCCATCCTTGCCGCCGCTCTTCAGGTAGCGGTCGACGTGATCGGACATCCACTTGGGCAGTCCTTCAGGCACTTTCGCTTGGATCATCAACCGTCTCCTTGGTGCACGCACACTGACCTTGTCAGTACTCCGAACCATTTGGGCGTCCTGTCGCATGTTCGCAAGTCGGATTGCCCAATCGCAAAGCGGGATTAGAATTTCCGCCATACAAAAGCTTATCAGGGAGGCGTTACCATGAGCGTAACCAGTGTCCTCCATGTTGAGTTGTCGGAGGCCGAGCATCGTTCGCAGCTTCGCAAGGCAGTGATTGCCAGCACGATCGGCACGACGATCGAATGGTACGACTTTCTCCTCTACAGCACAGTCACCGGCCTGGTTTTCGGCAAACTGTTCTTCCCGCATTCCGATCCGCTGGTCGGCGTGCTCGAAGCCTTCGCCATCTACACGGTCGGCTTCATCGCCCGCCCGATCGGCGCGGCGATCTTCGGCCACTACGGCGATCGCATCGGCCGCAAGGCATCGCTGATCGCGACGCTCCTGATCACGGGCCTCGCGACCTTCGCAGTCGGCTTCGTCCCCGGCTACGACTCGATCGGCATCTGGGGCGCCGTCATCCTGACCGTCATCCGCTTTATCCAGGGCATCGGCGTGGGCGGCGAATGGGGTGGCTCGGTGCTGCTCTCGATGGAATGGGCACGCACCAACCAGCATCGCGGCTTCATCACCTCGTGGCCGCAGCTCGGCGGACCGGCCGGCCTGCTGCTGGCCAACGTCGCCGTGCTGGTGTTCAGCGCCATCTCCGGTGACCAGTTCCTGGTCTGGGGCTGGCGCATCCCGTTCATGCTCAGCATCATCATGGTCGGCGTCGGCCTCTACATCCGGCTCGGCATTCTCGAGACGCCGGCGTTCCGTCGCATTGTCGCCGAGAAGCGGGTCGAGCGCGCGCCGGTCATCGAGGTGATCAAGCGCCAGCCGAAGCAGGTCTTCCTGTCGATGTTCGCGCGCACCGCCGAGCAGGCGCCCGCCTACATCTACCTCGCCTTCGTGTTCGCCTATGGCACGCAGGTGCTCCACCAGGAACGCGACTTCCTGCTGACGGCACTGATCTGCGCCGGCGTGATCTCGCTGTTCACCATCCCGTTCGCGGGCGCGCTGTCGGACCGCTACGGCCGCAAGCGCATCTACCTGATCGGCTCGGTGCTGACCGGCCTCTTCGGCTTCGTCTACTTCGCGATGATGGACACCATGGTGCCGGGCTGGATCTTCCTCGCGATCATCCTGTCCTTCGTGCCGCACGACCTTATGTACGGCCCGCAGGCGGCGTTGATCGCCGAAGGCTTCACGCCCCGGCTGCGCTACAGCGGCTGCTCGATCGGTTACCAGCTCGCCTCGGTCACCGCCGGCGGCCCGGCGCCGTTGATCGCCACGGCGCTGTTCGCCCGCTACGGAACGGGCTACGCCATCGCGGCATACATCGCGGTGTGCGCCATCATCAGCATTATCGCCACGCTGATGATGCCCGACCACACCAACCAGGACATCTCCGAGGAGACTGTCTAAGCGGGCAGTCGCGTCGACTGCCAGGTGACCATCTGCCAGCTCCCGTTGCGCCTGGCATAGACATCCGTGAAGCGCACGCCGAACGCGTTCGGCGTGCCGCCCGTCGTGACCTTGATCTGGCACTCGCCGGTCAGCACGACCGTGTCGCCGAGATCCTGTGCCTTCACGCTGGACGGCTCGACCCCGGTATAGACCGTCTTCCCCGAGGTCATGTTGTCGATCAGGCTGCGCTTGGTATCGAGCCGCGCCGACGAATGGGTGTAGATCAGGTCGTCGGCGATCAGCACTTCGAGGGTCGCGACGTCCTTCGCCGCCATCGCCTGCATGCGCTTCTTGTCGAGGTCGATGACTGTCTGCCCGCTGCCTGCCATAGCGTCCTCCGTTTGAGCATATTCCGTCCACTGGACGGAATATGCTTAGTCGATCTCGATCACACCCTCGCCGCCGGCGTAGAGCTTGTCCACCAGCGCCTTGCGGCGCTCCAGGGTGGCGCGCTGGTTGATATAGCCCTTGTCGGTGATCTCGTGGCCGTCGACCGACGGCGGCTCGGCCATCAGCAGCACGCGCTTGACCTTCATCGACGAGCCCTTGCCCGCGGCATTCATCACCGCCAGCCCGCGCTTGATGGTCTCGACGACTTTGGGATGGGCCAGCACGTCGGCAGGCGTGAGCTGCACGTGCTCGTCGCCCGCCACGTGCCGGCAGGCGGCGACGTTGGGGAAGCCCAGCAAGCCTACATACTCGCGATCCTGACCGCATACCACGGCGTCCTGAAGCACCGGCGAGACGGCCGCCACCGCCGTGCTGCGCAAGGTGCCGACGAGCACGAAGGTACCGCTCATCAGCTTGAAGTCCTCGACCACGCGGCCGTCGAAGATCAGGCCCTGGCTCGGATCCTTCGGGTCGACGAAGCGACCGGCATCGCCGATCTGGTAGAAGCCCTCGTCATCGAACATCTGCGCCGTGAGGTCGGGCTGCTTGTAGTAGCCCGGCGTCACGATCACGCTCTTCAGGCGCAACTCGTAGCGGCCCTCCTCGCCGGTCGGCACCATCTTGAGCTCCACGCCGGGGAACGGCAGGCCGACCAGCCCGACCCGCTCGGACGCCCAGTGCACCGTGGTCGCGGTCGGCGCGGTCTCGGTCGAGCCCCAGCCGGTGATGAACGGCAGGCGGTAGCCGGTGTGCTTCACCGCAAGCCGCTCCATGCGGTCGTAGAGATCGCTCGGCAGGGTGGCGCCGCCATAGGCGAGCGAGTTCAGGTTCTTGAAGAACTTCTGCGCCAGCAGTTCGTCCTTCTCGAGCGCCGTGGCGAGCATGGCGTAGCCCGCCGGCACGTTGGCAAAGTACGTCGGCGAGATCTCGCGCAGGTTCCGGAGCGTCTCGTCGAACAGGCCGGGCAATGGCTTGCCGTCGTCGATCCAGGTCGTGCCGCCCTCGGCGAGGTTGCTCTGGAAGGTCGCGTTGCCGCCCATCGTGTGGTTCCACGGCAGCCAGTCGAGCATCACCGGCACGGGGTCGGTCGGCTTGCGCACGCGCGCCATCTGGCTCATCGCCAGGTTCGCGCACATCATCTCCTGGGTGTTGATCACCGCCTTGGGCATGCCGGTGCTGCCCGAGGTAAAGAGGAATTTGCCGATCGTCTTCGGCTCTATCTTCTCGATCGACTGCTGCACGGCACCGGTCGGCTTCGTGGCAACCAACTCGCTCCACGGCAGCGACTGCATCTTCGGCGGCGCCTTGTCGACATGGACGAGCAGCACGCCATCCAGATCTAGATCGGCCAGCGCATCGGCGTAGATGCCACCGTTCTGCACGAACACCAGGCCCGGCTTGATCAGGTCGAAGACATATTTCAGCTTGGCGTGATCCTGGCTCATCACCGAATAGGCCGGCGACACCGGCGCGAGCGGCGCGCGCGCCTGCATTGCCGCCATCGACAGGAGCGCGAACTCGATCGAGTTCGACGACAGGATCATGACCGCCTTGTCCGGCCCGAAGCCGCGATCGAGCAGCGCCTGCGTGACCGCATCGACCTGCTTCTTGGCCTCGCCGTACGTCACTTTCAGCCATTCGCGCCCCGGCCCGCGGCGCTGCGCCAGCCACGCACGATCCGGCGCCTCCTTCGCCCACTTGGCGAGGAAGGCGGGCACGTGCTTCTCGTAAGGCTTCAGCTTGTGATTCGACTGCAGGACGATCGTGCCATCGGCGCGCCGGTCGACGGAGATGTCGCGGCTCAGGAAATCGATCGGCTTGAAGGGAGCCTGCAGGATGCTGTCCAAGGTTTCCTCTTTCGTTCTTCACCCCTGATGTAGGACGAGTGCTGGCCGGTAGACAAGGGAGAGGCTAGCGTCCGCCCGCATGCTGCGAAAACTTGCACTCCTCGCCGCCCTGCTCATGTGTGGTGCAGCGACAAGCGTCGGGCAGCAGCGGTCGGGGCTCGACCTGTCGTCGATCGATCCGAGCGTGCGGCCGCAGGACGATCTGTGGCGCTTCGCCAACGGCAAGTGGCTGGCCCGGACCGAGATCCCGGCCGACCGGGCGGGCTGGGACACCTTCACAGCGTTGCGTGACGCCACGCAGGGCCAGTTGCGCGGCCTGCTCGAAAGCATCGATGCCTCGGCCGACGGCGAACGCCGCAAGCTCGCGGATTTCTACGCCTCGTTCATGGACGAGAAGGCGGTCGAGGCGGCCGGCCTCGCGGCACTGAAGCCCGAGCTGGCGCGCATCAAGGCGCTCGACGACAAGGCCAAGCTGCGGCACTGTTCGCGCACCTGAACCCGCTGCAGGTGCGCACGCCGTGGATCGTCTACATCGCGCCGGATGAGCGCACACCCACGACCTATGCAGCGCACCTGACGCAGGGTCGCCTCACGCTGCCCGACCGCGACTACTACCTGCGCGACGATCCGCACTTCCAGAAAATGCGTGCCGCCTTCCGCAGCCACATCGTCAAGCTGCTGACGCTGGCTGGCGAGAGCGCGACCGAAGCCGATGCCGACAACGTCATTGCGCTGGAGACGGCGCTCGCCCGCCTGCAATGGACTCGGGTGCAAAACCGCGATCCGCTCAAGACCTACAACAAGCGCCTGGTCGCCGACCTCCCCGCGCTCACGACGGACGGCGGTTGGCGGTCTTACTTCTCCGAGGGTGGCATCGCTGTCAGCGGCCTTGTCGTCGAGCAGCCGAGCTACTTCGAAGGCCTGCACAAGGTCATCGACGACGCGCCGCTGGCGACCTGGCGGACCTATCTCACCTTCAGCCTGCTCAGCGTCTTCGCCGAGTATTTGCCGGCGGCGTTGGTGGCGGAGGATTTCGACTTCGACCAGCACGTCCTGCGCGGCGTGCCGGAGAACCAGCCGCGCTGGAAACGCGGCGTTGGCGTCGTCGACCGCCTGATGGGATTCGCGCTCGGCCATCTCTATGTCGACCGCTACTTCCCGCCGGAGAACAAGGCGCACGCCGAGGCGCTGATCGGCAACCTGATGGCGGTCTACGCCGAGAGCCTCGCGACGCTCGACTGGATGGGCGACGACACCCGTCGCGAGGCGCTCGCCAAGCTCGGGGCGATCCGGCCGAAGATCGGCTATCCGGAGAAGTGGCGCAGCTATGAAGGCCTCGCCGTCCAGCGCGACGACCTGGCCGGCAACGTGATGCGTGGGCGGCTGTTCGACCACGCCTTCTGGATCGCCAAGCTCGGCCAGCCGGTCGATCCCGATGAGTGGCGCAGCACGCCGCAGATCGTGAACGCTTTCTACAATCCGTCGCGCAACGAGATCACCTTTCCCGCCGGTATCCTGCAGCCGCCGTTCTTCGACGCCGGCGCCGACGATGCGGCGAATTACGGCGGCATCGGAACGGTGATCGGGCACGAGATCAGCCACGCCTTCGACGATGAGGGCAGCCGCTACGACGGCGCCGGCACGCTGCGCAACTGGTGGACGGCGGCCGACCGCGAGCGCTTCGAGGCGCTGACCAAACGCATGGTGCAGCAGTACGACGCCTACAGCCCGATCGCGGGCTACCACGTCAACGGCGCGCTGACCCTGGGCGAGAACGTGGCCGACAATGCCGGGCTCGCCATGGCCGTGCGCGCCTATCGCCGTGCGCTCGCCGACAAGACGGCGCCGACCCTCGACGGCTATACCGGCGAGCAGCGGTTGTTTCTCGCCTTCGCCCAGATCTGGAAGATGAAGGTGCGCGAGGCCGCCCAAATCGAACGCCTCAAGACCGACCCACATTCGCCCGGCCGGTTCCGCGCCGACGGCGCGGCGGTCAATCAGGCCGCCTTCGCCGACGCCTTCGCGCTCCGGTCCAGCGACGCGATGTACCGCGCGCCGGAGGACCGGATATCGCTGTGGTGAGTTCGACGAACTACAGTCTATCCACCCACAGAGCGCTCACAAAAGGCAACGAAGGCAATCGCATCGTCGCGCGCAGACCGAGCGTGCGCCATCGTCAGCGTGTCCATGGCTTCGTAGTCGGCGATCAAACGGCGATCCAAAGCCCGCGCCGAGAGAGCAAACGTCGGCCTTGGCGCGCCAAGCCTCGTCGCGATCAAGCTGGCCCAGGCGTGCAATCAATCCACTATGCGTCTTGGGTATCGCGATGCCATGAGCAATCAACACAGCCACGGCCGCGTGATGCATCGAATAGTAGGCCGTATGAGCAACGACCTCGGGCAGCTCGATTTCGGCCCGAGACTTCACGACTGCCAACAACTTCTGCGACCGACGCAGATGCTGTTTGACCTCGTCAGTCAAAGAGCAATGCCTTCCAACCGAATCGCACGGAGCAGGCTACTTTGCTCATCGAGCCGACGACTGGCGATCGGGAGCGGCTGAATGAATTGATCGGTCTCATAGAGAAAGTCTGTTCCAAGATCCGCAAGCTGATTGAGATCATCTGATGAAGGTTCGCCCGTAAGAAAGATGGCGATGTCCCAGTCCGACTCAGCTGCAGCATCCCCGCGCGCGCGCGATCCGTAGAGCACGACCTTGACCACGCGGCCGTTGAAGGCTCTTTCCACACGGCGCTTGAATTCGCGCGGCAGGGTCAGATCCGTGGACATGCCGCGATATTAGCACGTCGCCCGGCAGAACGCTCCGCTAGGCGGCGAAGCGCTTGAGTGCCTTCTCGTCGAGCTTCAGGCCCAGGCCGGGCTTGTTCGGCATCACGAGCTGGCCCTTCTCGATCACCGGCGCCTCCTCGTAGAGTGCCACCATCCACGGCATGTACTCGACGGTGAGGCCGTTCGGGCAGGCCGCCACCATGTGCATCAGCACCTCGGGCATGACGTGGCTGACGACCGGCAGGTTGAAGGCCTCGGCCATGCCGGCGACCTTCATCCATTGCGTGGGGCCGCCGACCCGGGCGAGATCGATCATGACGATGTCGACGGAGTGCGCCTGGATCATCTGCCGGAACGGCGCGATGCCCCAGACATACTCGCCACCCGCCACCGGCGTCTTGAGCGCGGCGGTGACGCGCGCCAGGCCCTGGTAGTCGTCGGCCGCCGTCACGTCCTCGAGCCAGAACAGGCCGACGCCGGCCTCCTCGACGCGATGGCCGATGTCGATCGCCTGCTCGGGCCGCCAGCGCTGGTTGATGTCGCACATCAGCTTGATGTCGGGCCCGATCACGTCGCGGATCACCTTGACGCGCCGCACCTCGTCGGCCGGCGTCGGATTGCCGAGCAGGCCCATCTGGGTCTTCATCTCGACGAAGCCCTTCTTGAGCAAGGTCTCGGCCGCCTGCTGCGCCTGCTTGTCGGTGAGGCCACGCCGCAGCGAGCCCGAGGCATAAGTCGCGACGCGATCGCGATGGCCGCCCAGCAGCTTCCACAGCGGCTGGTCGAGCGCCTTGCCCTTGATGTCCCACAGCGCGGTGTCGATGGCCGACAGCGCCAGCGTGAAGATGCCGCCCGGCCCGGCATCGCCGCTGTTGGCGCGCAACTTGGCGATAATCGCCTCGATGCGCATCGGATCCTCGCCGACGGTCAGCGCCGCCAGCTCGTCGACGGCGGTGTGCAGGGTCTTCATCATCCGACCGTAAAGCGTGACGCCGATGCCCTCGATGCCATTGTCGGTGCGGAGCCGCAGGCAGACCGCCGGGCGCGTGCGCCCCGCCTCCTCCGGCATGTTGGCCAGCGGATCGTCTTCCAGGACCTTGAGGGCGATAGCTTCGTAACCCGTGATTTTCATGGCGATTTCCTCCCGCTGGCCGAAACGCGATGCGCGGCTGAATGGCCGTTCACATTGCCACGGAATTCGGCCAGAGTCCGCCGCAGCACGCCAGGGAGATGGAAATGGATTTCGAATATTCGGATCGCACCAAGGAATTGCAGGAGAAGCTCCTGAAGTTCATGGACGATGTCATCTATCCGGCCGAGACGGTCTACGAAGAGCAGATGGAGAAGGCCAAGGATCGCTGGCAGCTCCCGCCCGTCCTGGAAGAGTGCAAGGCGGAGGCCAAGAAGCGCGGTCTCTGGAACATGTTCCTGCCGGCCGACCGCGATTCGGGCGACACGCACGGCACGATGGGCCTCTCCAACCTCGAGTACGCGCCGATCTGCGAGATCCTCGGCCGCTCCTCGATCGCTTCGGAGGCGGTGAACTGCTCGGCGCCCGACACCGGCAACATGGAAGTGTTCGCCCGCTACGGCACAAAGGAGCACAAGGAAAAGTGGCTGAAGCCTTTGCTCAACGGCGAGATCCGCTCGTGCTTCGCCATGACCGAGCCTGCGGTCGCCTCGTCCGATGCACGCAACGTCGAGTGCCGCATCGAGGCGGACGGCAACGACTATGTCATCAACGGCCGCAAGTGGTGGTCGTCGGGCATGGGCGACCCGCGCTGCAAGGTCATCATCCTGATGGGCAAGAGCGATCCCTCGGCGCCGGCCTACCGCCAGCAGTCGATGATCGTCGTGCCGCGCGACACGGCCGGCATCAAGATCGTCAAGATGCTGCACGTGTTCGGCTATGACGACGCCCCGCACGGCCATGCCGAGGTGATCTACGACAACGTGCGCGTGCCGAAGTCCAACATCCTCCTCGGCGAAGGCCGCGGCTTCGAGATCGCCCAGGGCCGCCTCGGCCCAGGCCGCATCCATCACTGCATGCGTGCGATCGGCGTCGCCGAGCGGGCGCTCGAGATGGCGATCAAGCGCGCCAAGAGCCGCGTCGCCTTCGGCCAGCGCATCTCGGAGATGGGCGTCACCAAGGCGCACGTCGCCGACATGCGCATGGAGATCGACATGGCCCGCCTGCTGGTCCTGAAGGCCGCGTGGGCGATGGACAAGTACGGCAACAAGGAAGCCCGCCAGCAGATCGCGATGATCAAGGTCGCGGTGCCGAACATCAGCTCCAAGGTCGTCGACCGCTGCCTGCAGCTGCATGGCGCCGGCGGCGTCAGCCAGGTGTTCAAGCTCGCGAGCATGTACGCCCACCAGCGCACCCTGCGCCTCGCCGACGGTCCGGACGAGGTCCATCGCGACCAGGTCGGCCGGCTGGAGATCGCCAAGTACAACTGACGTCCGATTCCCGGACCGAATCCAAGGGCCGCCCCGCAGGTGGCCCTTGTCGTTTCTAGTTGGCCACGAGAACCGGCACGCGACAGGACGAGATGACTTTGCCCGTCGCGCCGCCTACTCCCAGGAACGTGGCAAGCTGTCCCCCGCCGTAGGCCCCCATCACCAGAAGATCGGCCTCGGCATCGTGTGTATACGCGAGCAGGGCGCGGCCGCGCGCGCGGCTGGAGACCAGGCCAGGGTCGATTGCTTCGATGGTGGCTCGGAGATGGTGGCGATCGAAATGGCGCACCAGAAAGTCGGTGCGGACTTCCCCAGGCTTCCCGCCTGCGATCAGGATCGTGATCTCATCCGCCTTGGCAAGAAGCGGCATGGCGAAATGGACGGCGCGCGCCGCTTGGACACTGCCGTTCCATGCTACGACCACAGAGCGGAAGGCTCCGACGTTCGGCTTGGGCGGCGCAACGAGAACGGCGCGGGCGCAGTCATGGATTGCTACCCGCACAGTATCCGGTGCCAAGTTCGGCGGATCGCCCGGTCGCGCTGCCAGCAGTAGGTCGGATCGTCGGCCCATCACCCTGAGAGCTTCGAGCGGCGGCAAAGGGGTTTCTGCGGTGTAGGTATTGTTGGCAGCACCGGCGAGGATTTCCCGGTACCAGCGGTCGCACTCCTTGGCGTGAGATTTCAACGCGTCGACCTGTGCCCGCGGAGAGATGCCCATTACGCCACGCCCTGACTTGTCAGGCACGTAAAGCGCATCCACTGCCGCACCAAAGAGATTGGCGACACGTTTCGCGAGACCAAACGTCATCACCGCGTCCGGTCCCCCTTCGGACACGGCGAGAATTGTCTTGAACATCACGCAGCTCCAGGAGACCGCTGCCCCCGCCAAGATTAGCCCATACAAAGCTTTGGCTTGTTCAAAACACAACCGGCCACAAGTTGGTCATACGGTATCGAAGGCAGCGAAGCCGCGCGTCCGCCAGGTCCGACGGGAAATCGCCTCGTTCAACCGACCGGTGCTGTAACCGGATTGTCGCAAAAGCCTGCGATTCCTCTTCGATGGACATCAACCCCGCCGAGCTCTCCTACATCCCGAGCACCGGGGTGAAGCGCTTCCACGAGGCGCCACTGGTGCTGGCCACCGAGGCGAGCCTCGAGGGCTACGGCCGCCTAGTGCACGAGCCCAAGAGCTTCCCGGTCGAGATCACGCCGTGGCCGGCGCAGGGCTGGCGGCCGGTCGACAAGAACACCGGCGACCAGGGCGGCCTCACCGAGGGCCTCTTCGAATCCTGGTGGGACGGCGAAACGCTCTATGCCCAGAACGGCGCCGTCAACGACCGCTACCTGTTCGGCTGGAGCACCTGGCCGGAAGAGGCTGCCGCCAACGGTCCGACCACGAAGCGCGATCGCGCGCTGGTGTGGCGCGCCAACTACCATCCCGACGGCGGCCAGCTCTTCTATCCGACCAAGGGCCAGGCCTTCGTGGTGCCGCTGGCGCTGCCGGGCGACGACGTCTCGCCGGAGAAGTTCACCACCTTCCTGTGCGACGGCAGTTGCGGCCTCTACGTGCACCCCTATGTGTGGCACGGCCCGGTGATCCCGATCGACGACCGCGCCGAGCTGATCGACCGGCAGGGCCGCGTCCATGCCCGCGTGTCAGTCGACTTCCCCAAGGAGTTCGGCTGCTACCTCGCCGTGCCGCTGCGGCGGCCGTAGACGTTCCGCGCTCCACCGCGCCGGAACGCGTCCGATACCGATACCATAAGGCTTTGGCCCACAGACAGATGACGTGCGGCTTGGCCTGCCTCCTACCCGGTCTTGTCGACCTCCCTGCGCCACTCCGACGGCCGGGAACCGAAGCGACCCAGGAACCATCGGGAAAAGGCACTGGTACTGGAGAAGCCCAGCATGTCAGCGGCGGAGGCGAGATTGGCCCCGCGGTCCTGCAGCAAGTTGGTGACAAGGCTGGTGCGAACGGAATCGAGAATGGTGTTGAAGGTCACCTGTTCCTTGGCGAGGCGGCGGTGCAGGGTGCGGCGGTCGCAGCCCACTTGCTGAGCCAGCCGATCGGCGGTGCATCGGCCCGTCGAAAGCTGCAGGCGTATCAACTCTTTCACCTTGCCTTCCAGCGAAGTCCCGCTGTGGTCGTCCAGCAAGTCGAGGTAACGCCGGGCGTGCTCGGCGAACGTGGGATCGGCGCCGGGCTGAGGTCGCTCGAGCTCGCGCGCGGCGAAGATGATGCCGTTGAAGTTGCAGTGGAAATCGACCCGCATTCCGAACACGCGGTGGTGGACATCACGGCGCGCCGGAGGCTCGTGGGTGAAGCAGACGATCGGCTGCCACTCGCGACCGACCATGGTCTGCAGCACGCGAAATAACACGCCCACGGTGAGCTCGATCCCCTGGCGGATGACCTCGGGGCGGTCGACGGTCGCTTCGACGTACACGATCGCCTGTCCATCGATCTCTTCCAGACGAAGCGAAAGCGCCTCGTTGTGCAGGCTGAGATATCGGGCGAGCGACTGAAGGGCGTGGCGTACGGTCGGTTCCTCCCGCATGAGCAGCCCGATCGGACCGAGAATCGATAGCTGGCGAGTCTCGGCGATCTGCAAACCGAACGTGTCCACCTTCGATCGTTGCGCAGCCACCTCGAGCATCTGGCGGAAGGCGCGCACCGAAATGCGCATCTCGGAGTCTGTGAGGGCGCGTCGGTCGATCCCAACCTCTGCCAACAGTGCTTCGGGTTGAAGGCCGACGGATCGCGCGGCCTCGGGAAAGGCGGTCAGGCAAGCGCTGCGGATCAATTCGTTCATGGTGGAGCGTTTGACTTTTGTCGTGTCCCGAGTTGGCCAAATCGTCGTCCCGGAATGTCAAATCTGCACGGCCTCGCCGTGGTTGTCTTCCATGAGGTCAGACAATCGCAGGGGAATTTCGATGTACTTCACCGACGACTCGCTCTTCCCGGAAAATATGCAGCCGCTCATCATTACTGCAGCGCCTTATGGGCCGGAATGGCTGCCGGGCGATGCAGACGTTCCTCTCAGCTGGGACGATCAGGTGCAGCGCGCAGTCGATTGCTACAACGCCGGCGCGACCGTGCTTCATGTCCATGTGCGCGACCCCAAGACCGGCGAGGGCTCGAGCAATTTCGAGGAGTACAACTACCTGATCGGGCGCCTTCGGCAGGCGGTGCCGAAGATGATCCTGCAGGTCGGCGGCTCGATCTCCTTCGCGCCCCATACGGCCGAGGCAAAGGCCAAGTGGCTCGACTACGACACGCGACACATGCTGACCGAGCTCGATCCCAAGCCCGATTGCGTGACGGTCACGACCGGCACGTCCCTCTGGGATATCACGCAGGCTTTTGTGCCCGGTGACGTCACGGGAACGCACCTCGATGATCCCAAGGTCCAGGCCGCTTGGAGCGGAATGGTTGTCGACTCCACGCCTGCCTTCTACGTCGAGCACCTCAAGCGCCTGCGGGCCCACAAGATCCAGCCCTACTTCGTCCCAGGCCACGTCCACCAGCTCGAGATCATAGAGCGCTTGATTCGCTCGGGCGTCTACATGGGGCCGTTGAACATCGCGCTGTGCGGCTATGGCGGCGGAACGATGGGCCGCAATCCCTTCGACTGGATGGAGATGCTGCGACGTACACCGCACGGCTCCAGCACGGTGACGTTCTGGAGCAGCATGCGCGGCAACATCGCGATCCAGAACCTGGCGCTCATTCTCGGCGCGCACATTCGCGTCGGCAACGAGGACAACCTTTGGGACATGCGGCAGAGCCGCTGGGAGTCGGTCAAGCAGGTCGAGTGGGCGGCCAAGATGGCCGAGCAGTTCGGCCGCAAGGTCGCGACCGCCGAGGAAGCCCGCAAGATGATGCAGATCGGCGTCTGGTACGACACGGTCGAAGAGACGCTGTTCAAGCTCGGCCTGCCACCCAATCGCCCCGAAGGCTACACAGGCTTCCTCGCCTACGACACCGACGGCCGGCTTCCCAAGGTCGCCGGCACGCGGACCAACTCGACCAGCATTCTCTGAGCAGATGCCTGCCGAAGCTGGACCCTGGGACAAGGCCCTCGACCCTTTGCGGGACTGGGATGCATCGTGGCTGGCGATCAGTGCCACGATGACCAGCAATCCGTGGGTCGGGGGCATCCTGACTCGGAAATTCATAGAACTGGTTGGCGTGGCGCTCAATGCAGCCTGCACCAACCTCAACCCGGATGGAACGCGGCGCCACATCCGCGCCGCGCTCGCCGCAGGCGCCACGCGCGAGGAGATCCTGATGGTTCTCAAGATGGCATCGGTGCTGGCAATCCACTCCTGCAGTCTCGGCGCACCGATCCTGCTGGAGGAATCGAAGGCGGCCGGCGTAAAGCCGGCACCGAAGGCGTCAGCATCGACACCAGCCTGCGATCGCATGAAGGCTGCCGGCCAATGGAACACCGCCTGGGATCCCTTTTTCGAGCTCGATCCGCAATGGACCGACGAGTTCATGGCCACGGGGGTGGCGATCTACGCCAGCAAGATCTTCACTCCGAAGGAGGTCGAACTGCTCAGCATCGCCTTCGATGCCTCGTACACGCACATGTACGCACCGGGCACTCGACGGCATATCAAGGGCGCGCTCGCGGCGGGCGCCACTGTCGAAGAAATCATGGAGGTGCTGAAGCTCTGCGTCGTGCAGGGCGTCCAGGCGTGCAATCTCGGCGTGCCGATCCTCGCCGAGGAACTGGCGCGCATCGACAAGCGCGGGTGACGTCATGGATGACGACCGTCTGCACAAGCTGGCCGAACGGGGGCGTGACGAGTTCCGCCGCTTCCTCGTCATGTTCGTCTACCTCTGGGTCGTGTTCGGCCTGTTCGTGCTCAACGAGACCGTCATTCTCGGCGAGCGCCACGTCAGCTTCACCGCCCAGGGATTCGCCCTGATCAACGCCGCCGTTATGGCCAAGGTCATGCTGATCGCCGAGGCGCTCAAGCTGGGCCGGCGCTTCGAACATCTGCCGTTGATCTATCCGGTCGTGCACAAGTCTGCCCTGTTCGCGGCCGTCTTCATCGCCTTCCATGCCGTGGAACGGATACTCGTTGGCGTGATGGGCGGTCGCTCCGTTCTCGACAGCATGCCGCTTATCGGTGGCGGCACCTGGAGAGGTGTTTTGACCGTGTGGGCGATCATGACGATCTCGCTCTTGCCGTTCTTCGCCTTGCGCGAGATCGGACGCAGCCTCGGGGAAGGCAGGCTCTGGAATCTCATGTTTCGACGTGCCGCGGAAAAGGAAGAGCGTGCCAAGGCCGCTGCGGCCGGGGAATCGCGGCTGTGCTGAAGCTGCTCGCCCTCGCTGCCGCGGGCGCGCTCTTTGCGTCGATCTGTGGTCCCGCTCTCGCTCAGGCGCCGCAGGCCATGCCGCAGCAGCAGTTCGACGACCTGGTCAATGCGATTACCAAGTCGGTGCTTGAAAAGATCAAAAGCGACAAGCCACCGGCTCCGGCCTCACAGCCCGCAAGCCGCAGCCCGTTCGACACCGCAAATCCGGATCAACCGGATGAGATCACGCTGTTCTTCACCCAGGCAGTGGCGGCACTCAAGGCGGTGCCGCAACTCGGCCACTACCTCGGCGAGTTCCGGCGCGCGCTCGACCAGAGTTCGCACGGTGGCATGGGACGTCGTGTCTTCCTGCTTCTCCTTGCAGGTGTCGTGGCCGCTGCGCTTGCAATCGAGGCCATTTTGCGCCGGCTATCGGGTGGGCTGCGTCGGCGGCTGGCCGAGGGCGCGGCGCCCGAACGTGGACTGCGCTCGCTGGCGCAACTCGGACTACTCGCGTTGCTCGACGGGCTGGGGGTCGCGGCGATCTGGCTCGTCGCCCGCGCCTCCAACGCACTCTGGTTCGGAGGCACTTCGATCCAGGACCGTTTTGCCGGCGCCTTCCTGTTCGCAATTCTGCTGTGGCGTCTCTATGCGTTTGTGCTGCGCATCCTGCTGCGGCCCACCTTGGCGGCCGCCAGGCTGTGCGAAATGAAAGACATACCCGCGCGGCGCATGTTCCGCCTCGCTTCCGCTTTCGTCCTGCTCGCGATCATGGGGCGTCTCCTCTACTACGTCGCGCTCGCCATGGATGCGACGCCCGATGCGATAGCGGCTGGGCGGGTCGTCAGCGCACCGGTGCTGCTGGCAGCCATGCTCTGGCTGGTCGTCCGTGCGCAGGAGGGGGCGCGGCAATGGCTTGGCGGACTCGGTCGTGTGGCACCTGTGGTCGGCTTCATTGGCCGCAACTGGGTCGGGGTCGCGGTGCCCTTCTTCGTGGCAGTGATCGCCACCCAACTCTATGGTGCCGTCACAGGCCGGGCGGGCGTGCCAAGCGCGATGATACTGACGCTCAACCTGGCGGCGGGCTTGCTGGTGTTCGAGACGCTGCTTCAGGCCTTGGTGCGCCGGCTCGACTCGCAGTTGCCCGGGTTCACGCCGGCCAGCGAGCGACCGAAGCTTCCCGACGTCGTCGCGCGCTGCATCAGAGTGGCGGTGCTGATCGTGATCGCCGTGTCGCTCGCCGAAAGCTGGGTAGTCGACGTGCTGCGGCTGGTCGACGAAAGCGCATGGGACCGCCTGACACAGGCTGGAAGGGCCGTCGGCATCACGCTGTTCACGGCCTTCGTCGTGTGGGAGCTGTTCCGGTATGCAACCGACGCCTATGTGAGCCGGGTCTCCCGACAGAACCAGGAAACCGCGGGCGACCCGGCAGCCGGCGCAATCGCCACTCGCTTCGACACGCTGATGCCGATGATCCGCATCACGGTCGCGATCCTCATCGGCACGACTGCGCTCCTGATTGCGCTCGGCGATCTCGGCGTCAACATCGGGCCGTTGCTGGCAGGCGCCTCCGTCCTCGGCCTTGCGATCTCCTTCGGCAGCCAGACACTCGTGCGCGACATCGTCTCGGGCGTGTTCTATCTCGCCGATGATGCCTTCCGCGTCGGCGAATACATCGACTGTGGCCGCGCCAAGGGTACGGTCGAAGGCTTCACTTTGCGCTCCATCCGCTTGCGCCACCAGAACGGACAGATCCATACCATTCCCTTCGGCTCGCTGGGACAGATCACGAATTTCAGCCGCGACTGGACGGCCGTGAAGTTCAACCTGCCGTTCGCGCGCAACACCGACCTCGAAAAGCTGCGCAAAGCGGCCAAGAAGATCGGCGCGGACATGATGGAGGAGCCGGAGTTCAAGGCCCAACTCATCGAACCCTTCAAGATGCAGGGCATCGCGGACGTAACGAACAATTCGCTGCTCGTCCGCTTCAAGTTCACCTCCCGCCCGGGCAATCCCAACGCCATCCAGAACCAGGCGGTCACGCGCTTGCTCGGAGTCTTGCCCGAACTCGGCATCGAACTCAGTCAGTGAGCGGATGAGTCATGAACGGCAGAACCGCCCTCGGCACCGCGGTTGGCATCATCGCACTTGCAGGCTTGGCTTCTCCCTCCGAGGCTCAGGACAAGAGCCAGTACACGCTGTTCAATCCCACGCCGGCCGACCAGATGCGCAGCTTCAACACCGACCGGCCGACCAAGTCGAACGTCCCCTACACGGTCGACGCGGGTCACATCCAGTACGAAGGCGACATCTTCATCTATGGCTTCGACAACACGACCACGCCGGATACCGACAACCGGACCTGGGTGATCGGCAATCCGACCTTCAAGCTCGGCCTGCTGGACAACGTCGACTTCGAGGTCAACTTCTCGGCTTTCAACAGCATCTCGAGCACGACCCGCAGCACCGGCGCCTCGAACACGCTCAGCGGCTTCGGCGACACCGTCACGCGCTTCAAGATCAACCTGTTCGGCAACGACGGCGGCGGGCCGGCCCTAGCGCTCATTCCCTACGGCAAGTGGCCGACCGCGCCGCAGGGCATCGGCAACCGCTACGTCGAGGGCGGTATCATCGCCCCGCTCGCCGTGCCTCTGCCGCTGGGCTTCACCGCCATCCTGATGGGCGAATTCGACTACCAGAAGAACCCCAACGATGCCGGCTACCACGCCAACTTCCCGGCGCTGATCAACGTCAGCCGGCCGATCGTCGACGGCGTCACCGCCTACGCCGAACTCTATGCCAACTGGTCGACCCACCCCGGAGTGCGCGACATCTACACCGCCGACTTCGCGGTCGCCTGGACGCCCAGGCCGAATTTCCAGCTCGATTTCGGCATCAATGTCGGCCTGGTGCCGGCCGCGATCCCGTACCAGATCTACGTCGGCGTTGCGCAACGCTTCTGAGAGGAGCTCGGAAGTTGACGGTCGGGCCGATCACCGAGCCCTGTCTCCAGATGTCAAATCGTGTGTCCCCGAATGGTAAGTCTCTTGACGGCCCCCTGCGTTACATGAACGCTAATCCGCCAGGCTGGCGAAGCTACGAGTGAAGGCCCGTATTTTGCTTCTTCGACACACGTTCCTTCTTTGCGCCACCGCGTTGGCCTTCGCATTCGGTGGCGCACTTCCTGTGGCGGCGCAGACGGAGGCCCAGTCGTCGGCAAAGCCGGTCGACCCGGATCCGTGGCGCTTCAACGCCGCGGCATACGGATGGCTGATCAACGTCAGCGGCAGCGTCACCGCGCATGGCCAGACGGTCGA
Source organism: Reyranella sp. (assembly GCA_036493235.1). Classification (GTDB taxonomy): domain Bacteria; phylum Pseudomonadota; class Alphaproteobacteria; order Reyranellales; family Reyranellaceae; genus Reyranella. Next base: position 2,501 of record DASXQC010000847.1, on the reverse strand, counting down.
CACCAATGCAAGTTTCATCGACCTCGTGCAAAAGAGTCAGTCGCTGGGCGGCCTGATGGGCTACTTCGAAGCCGACAAGGGCAAGGCCGGCATGTACGTCGACTTCGTCTATACCAGCCTGGGATTCGGCGCGAACAACACCAGCTACCGCAACCCGATCGGCGGGCTGAAGATCACCACGTCGGCCAGCGCGGCCCTGACCTACAAGCTCTTCATCGTCGAGGTTGGCGGTGTCTACGAGCTCTTCCGCTGGCAACACTCGGAAGGTTCGTCGACGGCGATCGACGGCGTGATGGCTTTCCGTTATTGGAACAACTCGGTCGCCGCCAGCTTCGACGCCGATGCAAGCGTCGATTTTTCGCGTTTGCATCTCGATCGCTCGTTCGGCCTCGCAATCGCCCGCTCGGATACGATCCAGTGGGTGGACCCGGTCTTCGGCGTGCGCGTGCGGCACCAGTTCACGCCGCACCAGGAGTTCACCGTGCGCGGCGACATCGGCGGCTTCGGGCTCGGCAGCCAGTTCTCGTGGCAGGCCGTCGCCGTCTACAGCTATTCTTGGGACCTCGACGGCGGGCAGAAGCTGGCGGCATTGCTCGGCTTTCGCGCGCTAGGCGTCAACTACTCCTCGAGCTCAGGCCTCGATGCCGTGGGCATCAACGAGACGCTCTACGGCCCGATCGTCGGCGTCAGTTACCGCTTCTAGGACCAATCGACGACAAGGAGACCAAGTCATGTCGATCAATCGTCGTTCCATCCTGACCGCCGGCCTGGCGACAGCGAGCCTGGCCCTGCCCCTGCCTGCCAGCAGCCAGTCCCTGTCGACGGCAGAAGCGCAGCAGATCGCCGAGGACGCCTACATCTACGGCTATTCGCTGCTCACCACCGAAGTCACGCGCGTGCAGATGACCAGCGTCGACAAAGTCGAGGCGTTGCGCGCACCGATGAATCAGTTCGCGAACGTGCCACGGTACCCGCCGGCTGACTTTCGCGGCGTCTCTGCGCCCAACGCCGACACGCTCTATTCCGTCGCCTGGCTCGATCTTGCCGAGCCACAGGTGTTCAGCCATCCCGCCATGGGTGACCGCTTCTACCTGTTTGAAATCGTCGATCTCTGGATGAGCGCGCTGGAATCGGCTCCGAGCAAGCGGACCGCGGGCGGAGCGGCTGCCAACTACCTGATCACCGGGCCGGGCTGGAGAGGCACGGTGCCGGCGGACATGAAGCATATCCCGCTGGACACCCGCTACATGGTGATCCTGGGCCGCACCTATGCCGATGGCACACCGCAGGACTACGAGGCCGTCAACAAGCTGCAAGCGCAGTACAAGATCACGCCGCTGTCGGCCTGGGGCAAGCCGTTCACGCCTGTCGCCCCGCCGGTCAATCCCAACCCGGGCTTCAGCCTGACCGACGCGCCACAGCCGGTGATCCTCGCCATGGGAACGGCTGGCTATTTCGACCGCATGGCCAAGTTGATGGGTGACGCGGCGCCGCCGACCGCGGCCGACGCACCGATGCTCGCTCGACTGGCGAAGATCGGCATCGTGCCGGGCCAGCCCTTCGACATGGGCAAGCTCGACCCGGCCGTCCAAGCCGCGCTGAAGGATGTTCCTCAGAGCGCGCTGCGCAAGATCGAGGCGAGCAAGGCGAGCCTCGGCAACATCGTCGACGGTTGGGTCATTTCTAAGGGGCTGGGTACTTACGGCACCGACTACGTCAAACGCGCGGTCGTGGCCGCCTTCGGCTGGCCTGCCAACCAGCAGAAAGACGCTGTCTATCCTTACACCGAGGTCGACAGCACCGGACAACCGCTGACCGGCGCAAACAAGTACACCCTGACCTTCGCCAAGGACGCGACGCCGCCTGTCGAAGGTTTCTGGTCGATCACCATGTACATGATCGACCAGGGGTGGTGGTTCGTGCCGAATGCGCTGAACAAGTTCACGGTCAGCCCTCGGAACAACCTCAAGTACGACCCCGACGGCTCGCTCACCCTCTATTTCCAGAATGAATCGCCGGGACCGGACAAGGAAGCCAACTGGCTGCCCGCGCCAAAAGGCCCGTTCATTCCCATGCTGCGTATGTACTGGCCCAAGGACGACTCGCCGTCGATCCTGAACGGCAGCTGGAAGCCGCCGACGCTGAAGAAGGTCAGCTAGGCCGACGTGGAAGTCGGTCAGCCGGAACGATCATGAGCGGCCGCTTTCGGCGCCAAGGCGCCGGGCCTGCCTCGCTCGAGTCGCGATGACGGGTGACTAGTCGATGACGCCAATCGTGCGTTCGCCTGCCGAGGCTGTAGTTGCGGTAGGATCAGCTACGGGAACTGATACTTCACAACGACGGAACCGCATCCGTGTGGTCAAGGACAGCAGCGGCCGGAGGAGTTGCCTGCGTTAGCAACAACTCCTATGGTTTGCACAAGGAGCTTGCGCAGCGTCCGGCGCGGGATGCACTGAAATGGCACGCATTGATGTCCTACGCGGTCATGTAGGAAATTATCT
>DASXQC010000846.1:0-10055 GCA_036493235.1 Reyranella sp. | reverse complement strand
GCCCGCCACCATGAACACTCCGTCGCCGGTGTAGTGCAGCGTCTCGGGATGCTTGGGACGAGGCGTCACGTGCGCCTTCACGACCTCGAAGATGAAGAAGTTGTAGCGGCTGATCAGCGCCGCGTCGTGCAGGCGGCATTCGAAGCTCGCATGGCATTCGCCGATCAGCGGCGCCGCGAGCTCGGCGGCAGGCTCGGCCGTCAGGCCAAACCTCTCGAACTTGTCGACCGCGCTGCCCGAGCAGTTGCCGATACCGACCACCGTGTCGGTGAGCGCCGTGGTCGGCAGGTTAATGACGCACTCCTTGCTGAGCCGGATCATGTGAAAGGTTGTGGATAACCGCCTCTGCCAGAGAGGCGCTTTGGGCAATGGACCCGTCCATTCGAGTGAGTTTGCCCACGAATCGTCGAAGCCATTTCCCATAATAGGAGTCTGACGCGGCCTGGTGCAGTGTCGCGCGCATGATGATGGTCGTGCTGCGCCTGCGGTCGCCGTTGGGCCTGAAATCCCGATGGCATCGGCATTTCAGCCCGCGCCCCCTGAATGAGATGTTTTTTCAGGGGGACAAAGTCGGTGGACTCGTGGACTCTTGGCCCGAAACCCTTGTGCTATCGGTATCCAACCGGTCCACACCCGAGTGGACTCTTATGGACTCCCGCCAAGTGCGATTCGATGAAAAGCAACTTCGCTCTAGCCGTTAAGGAACCGCTCGAACGCCTGCTTGTAGTCGGGATGCCAGCGCGACAGCGCCGGGCGGTTCTCGACGATGTCGCCCGCGGCCCAGGCGATGCGTCGCTCGTCGACGGCGCGCGTGACCTCGTTGTCGGGGCAGAGGATGTAGAAGTCGCCCTTGGCCATGCCGTCGACCAGCATGTCGATCACCTGGTCCGGCGTCCACGCGCCGGCCGGCTTCTCGCTGCGGCCGCGCGACGTCATGCCGGTGAAGGTCGAACCGGGGATCACCAGGTGGGCGCTGATGCGGTTGCCTTCCTCGTTGCGCAGGCTGTGGGCCAGCGCCTCGGTCAGGACCTTCACGCCGGCCTTGCTGACGTTGTAGGCGGTGTCGCCAGGCGGGCAGGTGATGCCCTGCTTGGAGCCGGTGTTGACGATCGCGCCCGACGTCTTCTGCGCCAGCATCGCCGGCGCGAAGGTCTGCACGCCGTGGATCACGCCCCACAGGTTGACGTCGAGCACCTTGCGCCAGCGGTCGACATGGTCGTACGGCCCGCCGCCCGGTGCGGTGCCGGCGTTGTTCATCACCACCGCAACTTCGCCCCAGGTCGCGTAGACTCGGTCCTTGAGCGCCTGCACGCTCTCGAGCCAGCTCACGTCGGTGGCGACCGTGAGGACGTCTTTGGCGTCGATCGTCGATGCCGCGCGCACCAGCGCATCGCCGGAGAGATCGGCGAGGCAGACCTTCATGCCCATGGCGGCGAAGTGCCTGGCCGCCGCGAGCCCGATGCCGCTGGCGGCCCCGGTGATGACGGCGACGCGGCCGGGAGCGAGCGCGGGATGGGCGGGCATGGCGGCTTCCTTTGGGCTTGTCTGGATTAGGCTTGCGGTATTTCCAATGGACTATAGCGTAGGGCTATCTTCCGTCGACCATAACGAGTGAGCGCAGGTATCGTGACAACGTCATTTCCGGTCAGCGAACGCAACAAGGTACGCCGGCTGCACGAGCGCGGTAGCTACGACAAGGAGGCGGTCTACGCCATCCTCGACGCCGACATGATCTGTCACATCGCCTACACGATCGATGGCCAGCCCTACTGCACGCCGACCGCATTCTGGCGCGAGGGCGATCACCTCTACTGGCACGGCTCGTCGGCCAGCCGCATGCTGCGTACGCAGCGTCCGGGCGTCCCGGTGCGCCAGGTCGTCGACGATGCGCAGGTCTGCCCGGGCATGCCGGCTGGCGTCGAACGGCCGGAAGGCCTGTCCGGCTTCACGCCGGGCCGCCGCCTCGACGAGGTGATGACCGAGAACTACGAGCGGACTTACGGCGAGGTGGGCGGCAAATGATGCCGAACCAGCTCTCCTACGTGACAGGCGACGTGTCGGACGACGGCGCGAAGATACTGCTGCGCGTGGCGACGGAGCGGGGCGGCCATGTCGACCTGTCGTTCCCGACGGTCGACCTGCAGCATGTCGTGACCTTGCTGCTGATGCTGGGCGGCAAGGCCGCGACCAGGGGCCGCTACGCCGCGTCGAGTGAGACCTTCCAGGCGCCGCCGTTGCCGTTGCACGGCGTGTCGGTGGGGGGCGACGGCCGCGAGAGCGTGCTGACGGTCGAGGTCGGCGCAACCGTGCTTTCCTTCACGCTGACGGTGGATTCCCTCGCCGAGATCGGCCGGACCATCCTCAGCCTCACGGCAACGCCAATTGCGCCTGATGGTGGGGAACCGTTACCTTGTTCTACGGACAACGGTTGAGGAGCCGCCCATGAAGATCAGCGCGCGCAATCGCCTCAAGGGCAAGGTCGTCGACGTGAAGAAGGGCGCCACCACGGCGCATGTGAAGATCGACGTGAACGGCACGGTCGTCACGGCCTCGATCACCAACGAGGCGGTCGACGAGATGAAGCTCAAGGCCGGCGACACGGCCTACGCGATCGTCAAGGCGTCCGACGTCATGGTCGGCATCGACTAGGAGCAAGGTAGGGTTAAATGGTTCGGCTGAACGAGGTTCGCGCCGGCGAGTTGCAGATCGAGTTGCCGCCGCGCACCGACGCCGAGCTGTATTTCATCGGCCGCATCCGCACGCCGTGGACCGACCGGCTGAGCACCCCGCGGCAGGGCCGGCACGACGGGCCGACCTGCCGCATCGAGGTGTTCGCGCCGTGGGACAAGGGGCTCGACCACGTCGAGGAGTTCGAGCGGCTCGAGGTGCTGTACTGGCTGCATGAATCGCGGCGCGATTTGATGCTGCAGGCGCCGGCGAGCGACGGCAACGGGCGTGGCGTGTTCTCGCTGCGCACGCCGGTGCGGCCCAACCCGATCGGCACTTCGATCGTGCAGCTGGTGAAGGTCGAGGGCTCGACCCTGATCGTGCGCGGGCTCGACTGCCTCGACGGCACGCCGTTGCTCGACGTGAAGCCCGACCGCACGTTGTTCAAGCCGATCGCGCCGGCGCAGGCCGGCGACTTCCAGGTCGGCGACAAGACATGATGAAGCGCCGTCATGCTCTTGCGCTGCTCGGTAGCAGTGTGCTGGCGCGTCCTGCGCTGGCCCAAACGCGAACGGTCGTCGATTCAGCCAAGCGCTCGGTCACGCTGCCGGCGAAGATCGACAAGGTGTTCGTCGCCGGGCCGCCGGCCTCGGTGCTGGCCTACGTTCTGGCGCCCGATGCGATGGTCGGTTGGATCCGCGCACCGTCGCCGGCCGAGAAGGAGTTCCTCGCCGCTCCGGCGCGGGACCTGCCCGAGACCGGCCGGCTGACCGGCCGCGGCGACACGGTGAGCCTGGAGCGCCTGATCGCCGCCAAGCCCGACCTGGTGCTCGACTTCGGCTCGACGACACAGACCTATGTCTCGCTGGCCGACCGCGTGCAGAGCCAGACCAACATTCCCTACGTGCTGATCGACGGCCGCTTCGCCGCCACGGCCAGCGCGCTGAAGCTCGGCGCCGACATCCTCGGCCGCCAGCAGCGCGGCGCCGCGCTCGCGGCCTATGCCGACAAGACCTTTGCGGCGGTCGACGAGGTGCTGGCCAAGGTGCCAGCGGACAAGCGGCCAAAGGTCTATCTCGCGCGCGGGCCCGAAGGGCTCGAGACCGGCGCGCGCGGCTCGATCAACACCGAGATCATCGAGTGGGTCGGCGCGGTCAACGTCGTCGAGGGAATCGGCGGCCGCGGCAACATCGCGACGGCGTCGATGGAGCAGCTGATCGCCTGGCAGCCGGAGATCGTCGTCACCCTGGACCGCGCGTTCTTCGCCAGCGTGAAGTCGAAGCCCGGCTGGGAGCAGGTGAAGGCGGTGAAGGATGGGAAGGTGTTCCTGGCGCCCAGCCTGCCGTGGGGCTGGATCGACGGGCCGCCGTCGCTCAACCGGCTGATCGGCCTGCGCTGGCTCTTGCAGACCTTCTATCCGACCGAGGCCAGGCTCGACCTGCGTGCCGACACGCGGGCGTTCTACAGTCTGTTCTACGGCGTGACGCCGAGCGACGCCCAGATCGACCGGCTACTCAGTGGCGCCGCGCGATAGCACGCCGCCCACCAGCACGCCAAAGGTCGCGCTGGTCGTCGTCGCGCTTCTGGTGATCCTCGCCGGCGCCGTGCTGCTCGCGGCGATGCTCGGACCGTACCCCGCGAAGCCGGGCGAGGTGGTGTCTGCGATCCTGCGCTGGGGCAAGCCCGAGACGCAGGTCGACACCGTGCTGTTCCAGATACGCCTGCCGCGCGTGCTGGCAGCGCTCGCGGTCGGCGCGGCGTTGGCGGGAGCAGGGGCGAGCTACCAGACGCTGTTTCGCAATCCGCTGGTGTCGCCGGACATCCTCGGCGTGTCGGCGGGCGCGGGCTTCGGAGCCGTGCTGGGTATCCTGTTGTCGCTGCCGGTGCTCGGCATCCAGCTGCTGGGCTTTGCGACAGGGCTCGTCACCGTGCCGCTGGTCTACGGCCTCGCCCGGGCGCTGCGTAGCCAGAACGAGATCCTCGTGCTCGTGCTGGCGGGCATCGTGGTCGGAGCGTTGGCGGGCGCCGGCATCTCGTTAGTGAAGGTGCTGGCCGATCCCTACAATCAGCTTCCGGCCATCACCTTCTGGCTGCTCGGCAGCCTGTCGGGCATCAAGGTGAGCGACGTGCAGGTCGTCGTGCCGCTGGTGCTGATCGGCCTGGTGCCGCTGGTCGCGCTGCGGTGGCGGATCGGCGTGATGTCGCTGGGCGACGACGAGGCGCGGGCGCTCGGCGTCAACGTGGCGCTGGTGCGCGGCGTGGTGATCGCCGCGGCGACACTCATCACCGCGACGTCCGTCTCGGTGTCCGGCGTGATCGGCTGGATCGGCCTGGTCATCCCGCACATGGCGCGCCTGCTCGTCGGGCCGCGCTACGACCGCGTGCTGCCGGTTTCGCTGCTGCTGGGCGGCGCGTTCCTGGTGCTGATCGACACCGTGGCCCGCACCGCCGCGCGCATCGAGATCCCGCTCGGCCTGCTGACGGCGATCCTCGGCGCGCCGGTGTTCGTCTGGCTGCTGGCGCGCGGCCGGCGGATGTGGAGCTGATGCTCGCGGCCCGCGCCCTGTCGATCGGCTACGGCCCGCGTATCGTCGCGGCGGGCATCGACGTCGCGGTCGACAAGGGCGAGGTGCTGTGCCTGCTCGGCCCCAACGGCGCCGGCAAGACGACCCTGTTCAAGACCCTGCTCGGCCTGATCCCGGCCAAGGCCGGCAAGGTCTGGCTCGGCGACCGTCCGATCGAAGACCTGTCGCGGTCGGAGATGGCGCGGGGCATCGCCTACGTCCCGCAGGCGCAGGTGATGGAATTCGCCTACAGCGTGCTCGACCTGGTGCTGATGGGCCGCACCGCCCATCTCGGCCCGTTCGCCGGACCGAGCGCGATCGACCATGAACGGGCGCGCGCGGCGCTGGCCGATCTCGGCATCCTCGATCTCGCCCAAGCCGACGCCAACCGCATCTCCGGTGGCCAGCGCCAGCTCGCCCTGGTGGCGCGGGCGCTGGCGCAGGACGCGCCGTTCATCGTGATGGACGAGCCGACGGCCAGCCTCGACCTCGGCAATCGCCTGCTGGTGCTCGACCGCGTGCGGCGGCTGCGCGAGCAGGGCTACGGCATCGTCTTCTCGACCCACGATCCCGAGCAGGCGCATGAGCTTGCGACCCGTGTGGCGGTGATTGCTGGCGGCCGGCTCGCCGCCCATGGCCCCCCAGACGGGATCCTGACAGGCGCGGCGCTCTCGGCGGTGTACGGCGTGCAAGTTGCGATCGAGCGCACACCCAGTGGCCGGGCCGTTATCATACCGATGGCGCGCTAGAGGCGGAAAATCTCGCCAAACGGTGCTATTCGCAGTTAATTGGGCAGTGTCTAGATTAGCTTTTCGACGGCTAATTCGCGGGCGATGCAACTGTGTGAAGCCTGTGATCGTTCTGAGGCGGAGTGTCGGCCGTTCCCGTTCCGCGTTGAAGAGAGGATGGGAAGCGGCAGTGTGCCGTCCTGGGAAGGGAGCAATAGATGTCATTTCCGCTCAACACCGGTGCCACGCCGTCGCGTGGGGGCTCTCCGACGCCCGGGCTTTCCGAGCCGGGACGGGACAAGGAGACACTGCCCGAGCGGCCGGTGAAGCTGGTGTTCGTCGAGGACGATCAGGATTTCCGTGAGGCAGCCGCGGCAGAGCTCGAGGATCTCGGCTTCGAAGTCGAGTGCTTCGCCGAGGGGGCGGCGCTGCTCGAGGCCTTCGCCAACGGAGCCACCGCCGACGTCATTGTGCTCGACTGGAACCTGCCGGCGATCACCGGCATCGACCTGATCCCGCGGCTGCGCCGTGCCGGCGTGCTGCTGCCGGTCGTGCTGCTGACCGGCAAGTCGACGCCCAATCTCGAGAACCTCGCGCTCGACCATGGCGCCCTCGACTTCGTCGACAAGACGCGCGGCCTGCCGATCCTGGCCAAGCGCATCCGCCTGATCCTCGAATCCGAGAAGAAGCCCGAGGTGATGCGGGCCGAGGAGGTACTGGATGTGGGCCCGCTGCAGCTCAAGCTGCGCGTCTGCCGCGCCTCGTGGAACGGTGCCGACATCGGCCTGACCCTCACCGAGTACAAGATCGTCCACCTGCTGGTGAGCAACCTCGGCAACCACCTGACCTACCGCGCGGTCTACGACACGATGCACCACGAGGGCTTCATCGCCGGCTCGGGCGAGGACGGCTATCGCACCAACGTGCGGTCTTGCATCAAGCGCATCCGCAACAAGTTCCGGGCGCTCGACGGCAACTTCGCCTGCATCGCCAACTACCCGTCGTTCGGCTATCGCTGGGAAGTCGATCCGCTGCCGGTCTCCGGCAAATAGGGGTCGCAGACGTCCACCCATTCGGCTTGAACCAGCTCGGCCATGCGGGCCGGGCTGATGTGCAGGGCGGAGTGGGTGGATCCCGCCGCCGGCACCACCTCGTTGAACGCCTTGAGCGAGAGGTCGCAGTAGACCGGCAGCGGCGTCGCCAGGCCGAACGGGCAGACGCCGCCGACCGGATGGCCAGTCGCGGCCACCACCTCGTCGGCGGTCAGCATGCGCGGCTTGCCGCCCAGCACGTCCTTGATCTTGCGGTTGTTCAGCCGGGCGGTGCCTGAAGCAACGACCAGCAGGGTGCGGTCCTTGATCCGCAGCGACAGCGTCTTGGCGATCTGCGCCGGCTGCACGCCGTGGCCGACCGCCGCGAGCTCCACCGTGGCAGTGCTGGCGTCGGTCTCGAGGATCTCGATGTCGGGGGCATGTGCGGCAAGAAACGCGCGTACGGACTCGATCGTCATGCGGCTATCCTAGCGCGGCGATGCTGAAGGAGTCTGCGATGTGGTTCGTGTTCGAGGCCGAGTACGCCATAGAGAACGGGCGGGCCAACTGGAACAGGCCTGTCCCGGAAACGATGGTGTGGCATGGCCCGTTCGCGACCGAGGGCGAGGCCGATGCCGTCGCCAAGGCGAGGATGTGGGCGAAGATCGACATCTACGCCCACAAGGCTCGCACGGTCGACCTGACCGCGCGCGACTGAAGGGTCTAGCGGATGACGATCTCGACCCGACGGTTCTGCGCCTCGCGCACGCCGTCGGCGGTGCGCACCAGCGGCTGGTTCTCGCCCAAGCCGACCACAGAGATGTCGCGCTCGGGCACGCCGTCGCGCACCAGCGCATCCTTCACGGCGTTCGCGCGGCGCAGCGACAGCGCCATGTTGTAGGTCTCGGGACCCGACGTGTCAGTGTGGCCGGTCGCCTTGATCTGCGCGCCGCCCTTGGCGCGATAGGCCGCGGCGGCCCTGGCGATGGTCTCAATCGAGGTCGCGTTGAGCTCCGACTTGTCCCAGTCGAAGAAGACCATGAAGGACGGCGCGGTGATCACCATCGCCGGCTCGACGCACCACACGGTGCGATCGGTGATGTCGTCGCGGTTGGTGCGGTCGGTGCGGTCGACGATGTTGTCGCGGTCGGTGCGATCCGTGCGATCGATGACGTCGTCGCGATTTGTGCGATCGGTCCGGTCGGTGCCGTCGTAGCACGGGCCGACAGTGCCCACCGGCGGCGGCGCCGTGGTCGCCGCACACGATGCGACTTGGCGGTGCGGTCCCTCGCACGCGCCCAGAATCAGCAGGGCCGCCAGCGCGGCCAGTCCCTTCCACATATCGGTTCTCCCCACGCGCGGCATCATGACAGGGTAGGGTGAATTTGCAATTCTGCGGGCGGAGGAACGCCATGCCCATCATCGACGCCCAGGTCCACTGCTACGAACGCAACCATCCCGGCCGGCCATGGCACGCCGTGCTCGCCGGCCCGCCCGAGGTCACCGGCCCCGACATGGTGAAGGCGATGGACGAGGTCGGCGTCGACGGCGCGCTGCTTGTCTCTGTCTACACCATGTATCGCTGGGACGCGTCCTACGCGGCGGCGGTGCAGAAGGCGTATCCTGACCGGTTCGGCGTGATCAAACCGGTCAACGCCAACGATCCCAAGGTGCAGGACGTGATCGCCGAGTGGGCGGACATGCCGGGCACGGTCGCGATTCGCATCATGATGACGCCGGAGATCTCGACCGACGCGGCCGATCCCGGTATCAACCGCATCCTCGCCGCCGCGGCCAAGCACGACCTACCGGTCAACATGCTGGCGCGCGACCGGCTCGAGCAGCTCGGCGAACTCGCCAAGCGCAACCCGAACACGCAGATCGTGATCGATCACCTGGGCCTCGAGCAGCCGTTCGTGCCGCCGGCGCCACAGGAGCCGTGGAAGGAGCTGCCGCACGTGCTCAAGGTGGCGGAGAACAAGAACGTCGCCATCAAGATCAGTGGCGCCTGCACGCTCAGCCACGAGAAGTTCCCCTACAAGGATATCTGGGATCCACTCGCCCGCATTTTCGACGCCTATGGTCTCGACCGCTGCATGTGGGGTACCGACTGGACGCGCGCGGTGAACCTGCTCACCTACAAGGACGGCGTCGACTCCTTCAAGGTCACCGATCGCCTCAGCGACAGCGACCGCGCCCGGTTGATGGGCGGCTCGCTTGAGAAGATCTATGGCTGGACGCCCGGCAAGAAGAAGTAACGGTCAGGCTGGCGCGGCATGCAGCCGCCGCCAGCAATTGTCGACCAGCAGGATGCCGTTCTGCATCATCGCGCGGTCGAGCACGAACGCCTTCGCCCCGGCGGTCAACGATAGCCGCTCGACCAGCATGATGTCGGTCGAGGTGTCGCCCTGGGGCAGGGTGGCGCTGGTGAATTCGACCGACTCGATGGCGAGCGACGGCCAGGTGAAAATCTCGGTTCCCACCGAAACGCCATGCGCGTCGAGGTGGATCGCCGTGCCCGATGGCTCCAGACCTTCGACGCGGTGCGCCAGCTTGCGGTTCCAGGTACGGACCCGGTGGTTCAGCAGGAGTCGCATGAAGAGCAGCAGTCCGCCGCCGATGAGCACTACGCCGGCAGTAATGAGGATACGGTCGCGTGGCTCATAGGAAATACCGACGATGGAGATCGCGGCCATCAGCACCAGGGCGATCACGCCCAGGATCGTGAACCAGCGCTTGGTCTGCCGGACGTAGGTTTCGGTTGCCTCGGCAGGCGTGAGCACCACGCCTTTCACATCGTCGCGTGCCTTGCCCAGCATCAGGCTGCGTTCGCGCTTGGGCGTCAGTCCATCCACCGGCTTGTCGTCGATCAGGATGCGCACCGCTTCGCTCCTCACCGTTTAGCGGCGGGGAGTCTAGAGCGGGATGACATAGGAAGGAATCGAAAGGGATTCCCAACGGTCGGTTGATCTGATTCAACCTATCGGCTGGGCAGGAGGCCAGCTTGGATGGCAGCACCCTATTCGATGGACCTTCGACAACGCGTGATAGAGGCAGTGGAGGGC
>DASXQC010000845.1:0-2539 GCA_036493235.1 Reyranella sp. | reverse complement strand
GCGCTCGCCGTGCAGGGCGGTGTCGAGGCCCTCGGTCTCCTCGTCGCGGGTGACCCGAAGCCCGATCATGAGGTCGACGACCTTGAGGATGATCCAGGTGCCGACCGCGCAGAAGGCGCCGACCGCCAGCACGCCGTAGAGCTGGGTCAGCACCTGCCCGCCATGGCCGTCGACCAGGCCGACCGCCTGGCCCTTGAAGACGTCGTTGATCGCCCGGGTCGCGAACACGCCGGTCAGGATCGTGCCCAGGATGCCGCCGACGCCATGCACGCCGAATACGTCGAGCGTATCGTCGTAGCCCAGCCGCAGCTTGAGCACGACCGAGGCCCAGTAGCAGACCGCGCCGGCCATCAGGCCGATCACCATCGCCGCCCACGGCTCGACGAAGCCCGCCGCCGGGGTGATGGTGCCGAGACCCGCGACCGCGCCCGACAGGATGCCGAGCACCGACGGCTTGCCGCGGCTCGCCCATTCGATCGCCATCCAGACCAGCGCCGCGACCGAGGCGGAGATGTGGGTGTTGAGCATGGCGTAGCCCGCGAGCTCGCCCGACGCGAGCGCCGAGCCGGCATTGAAGCCGAACCAGCCAACCCATAGCAGCGACGTGCCGATCAAGGTGAGCACGAGGTCGTGCGGCGCCATGTATTCGTGGCCGTAGCCGTGCCGCTTGCCGAGCACCAGCGCGGCGACCAGGCCCGCAATGCCGGCGTTGAGATGCACCACCAGGCCGCCCGCGAAGTCGAGCACGCCCGCCTGGCCCAGGAAGCCGCCGCCCCACACCGAATGCGCCACCGGCACATAGACGAAGATCAGCCACAGCCCCATGAACCACATCATGGCGGAGAACTTCATGCGCTCGGCAAAGGCGCCGGCGATGATGGCCGGCGTGATGATGGCGAAGGTCCCCTGGTACATCAGGAAGACGTTCTCAGGCACGGTCTTGGCGAGCTCGTGCGTGCTTCCCCGAAGCCCGGTGCCGAACATCCGGGACAGCGAGCCCAGCACGCCGTTCAGCGCCCCGCCGTCGGTGTAGGCCAGCGAATAGCCGAACGCGAACCACAGCACCGTCACAAGGGCTGCAACCGCGAACGCCTGCACTGCCGTCGCCAGCACGTTCTTCTTGCGGACCATGCCGGCGTAGAACAGCGACAGGCCCGGGATGTTCATCATCAGGACCAGCGCCGTGGCGATCAGCAGCCAGGCGGTGTCACCGGTATCGATGGTGGGCTTGTCGGCGGCGGACGCAGCCGGAACGAGCAGCACCGTGAACGCAAGCGGCGCCAGCAGGCGCACCACCGATTTCGCCATTTCTCCCCCTTGTCTCTGTATTTTATACCCTGCGGCGGCGCGGGCGCGTAGCGTCTGGTATGTGGATCGAACCCATGGGGCAGGATCCGTCACGCAGGCACGAGGACTTGCACACGGTCATCGTCGGCGGACTGTGTGTCTCCGTCGTGCTGGCCCTCACGGCCAACATGCTGGGCGGCGGATGGCTGGGCGCCGCCATCGTCTTTATCGGCGTGAATGTCTGCGCCTGGCTGCTCGCCAAGCGCATCGAACGGCATTACGACCGAACCAAGGGACGTTGAAAAACCAGCGCTACAGCGCGTTCGAGCCGGTCTCACCGGTGCGGATGCGGAGCGCCTGTTCGACCGGCGTCACGAAGATCTTGCCGTCGCCGATCTTGCCGGTGTGGGCGGCCTTCTGGATCGCCTCGACCGCGCGCTCGACCTGGCTGTCGTCGACGACGATCTCGATCTTCACCTTGGGCAGGAAGCTCACTAGGTACTCGGCGCCGCGATAGATCTCGGTCTGGCCCTTCTGCCGCCCGAAGCCCTTGACCTCGCTGACCGTCAGGCCGGAGACGCCCACGCCGGTCAGCGAATCACGCACCTCGTCGAGCTTAAACGGCTTGATGATCGCCGACACGAGTTTCATACGCCTTCCTCTCCTGCCTCGCCCTCACACTGGCAGAAAAAGGCCCGGCGGAAAACCCGCCGGGCCGAAGGAGCCGCCGCGACACGGAAGCGGCGGGGAGGGAACCAGGGAGGAAAGGCTGGTCCCGAACTCAAAAAGCTAGTGCACCGTCTCTCCATGCAGGTTGATGTCGAGCCCCTCGATTTCCTCCTCGTTGGTCACACGCAGCCCGATCAGGGCGTCGACGACCTTGAGGATCACGAAGGTGGCGATCGCACACCACGCCATGCAGACCAGGCAGCCCCAGAGCTGGGTCAGCACCTGCCCGGCATTGCCGTCGATCAGGCCCTTCTTGCCCGAGCCGCCGATCGCCTCGACCGCGAACACGCCGGTCAGGATGGCGCCGACGAAGCCGCCGACGCCGTGCACACCGAACGCGTCCAGCGAATCGTCGTAGCCCATCGCATGCTTCAGCCCCGTAGCGCCCCAGAAGCAGCACAGGCCCGCGACGAGGCCGATCACCAGCGAGCCCGCCGGATTGACGAAGCCCGAGGCCGGTGTGATGGCAACCAGCCCCGCGACCGCGCCCGAGATGATGCCCAGAACGGACGGCTTGCCGCGC
>DASXQC010000844.1:0-2544 GCA_036493235.1 Reyranella sp. | reverse complement strand
GCAGATGGGCTTCGCCTTGGGCGCCGCGCTGTCCGGCCTCGCCGCCAACGCCGCCGGCTTCGCAGTAGACTTGCCGCGCGAGGCGATGGCCGACGTGGCGTTCACCGTGCCCGTCAGCCTCGCGGCCTCTGCTGCCCTGGGGGCGCTGGTGGCGTTGCGGCTCAATGCCCGCGCTCCGGCAAGACTATGACGCTGCCTTCCACGCTCCGACGTCGAGGAAGGTGCTTTGGTAGGTCGCACCCTCGCCGATGTCGGTGTAGCGGTCCGAGCAGAGCATGTTGATGGTGCCGCCGAGCGATTCGCTGCTCGGGCGCTGACCGGGGACGAGCACGACGCCGGGTTGGACCTCGTCGCTGACCTTGAGCTTGAGGCCGACCTCGGCGCGGTCGTTAAACAGGCGCACGTCGGCGCCATCCGCGAGGCCGCGCTGGGCAGCGTCGGTCGGGTGCAGGATGCAGAACGGCTGACCCTCACGCTCACGCAGGAACTTCACGCCGGAGAACGCGGTGTGTGCCTGGAAGTAGCCGGGCGCGGTCAGGAGGCGCAGCGGCCACTTGGCGGCATCCGCGACTTCGATCGGATCGGGGTTCCAGTCGGGCACAGGGGACATGCCGTGCTTCGCCGCCTGCTCGGAGTAGAATTCGAGCTTGCCCGACGGCGTGGCGAAGGGCTGGCCCTGCCAGTCGTGCTTGATGTGCACCGGCATGCCGGCGAACAGCCTGATGGGATCGGCCTTGGAGGCGGGACCGGTCGAGCCCTTGAACAGCTCCTTCGCCGCGTCCTGCGGCGTCAGCGTGAAGATGCGGTCGCCGAGGCCCATGTGCTTCGCCAGCGCCTGCGCCACGTCGAAGTTCGAGCGCGCCTCGCCGCGCGGCCTGGCGGCCTGCTGGCCCCATTGCATCCAGTAAGCGCCGTAAGCGCGAAAGAGATCGTCGGTCTCGAGGTAGCTCGCGGCCGGCAGCACGATGTCGGCGTACTTCGCCGTGTCGGTGACGAAGGGATCGTGCACGACGGTGAACAGATCCTCGCGCTCGAGTCCCTTGCGAACCTTGTGCGCCTCGGGGCAGGTCACCGCGGGATTGTTGGCCGAGATGTAGAGCGCGCGGATCGGCGGGTCCTTCATGTTGAGGAGCTCTTCGCCCAGCCGCAGGTGGTTGACCATGCGCGCGGTCGCCGGGCCCGAGGGCTTGCGCACGGCCGCGTAGTTGAGGTCGCACGACGCCGCGGTGAGCAGCAGCGCACCGCCGCCCTGCACGGCGTAGTGGCCGGTCACGCCCGGCAGCAGCGCCACGGTGCGCAGTGCCTGGCCGCCGGCGGCAAGCCGCGTCATGCCTTCACCGAGCCGGATCATCGCTGCCTTGGCGCGGCCGTACATCGCCGCGAGCTTCTCGATGTCGGCGACGGGCAGCCCGGTGATCTCCGCGACCTTGGCCGGCGGGAACTTTGGCAGAATGTCCGTCTCGACCTTGTCGAAGCCCAGCGTGTGCTTCGCGAGATAGTCGCGGTTGGCGAGCCCGTCGCGCACCAGGATGTGCATCACGCCCAAGGCGAGAGCGGCATCGGTGCCGATTTTGATCGGTAGGTAGAGATCAGCCGCGCGGGCGCTGCGCGTGCGGCGCGGATCGATGACGATCACGGGCAGCGGGCGCTGCTTTTTGGTGTGCTCGACCAGCGACCAGTAGTGCACGTTGGTCGCGGCGAGATCGGCGCCCCACGAGATGACGAGGTCGGAATGCACCACGTCTTCCGGATCAGCACCGCCGACCGGACCGACCGTGACGTTCCACGCTTCCTCGCAGCAGGTGTCGCACACCGTGCCGGCCTGCAGCCGCGAGCTGCCCAGCGCATGGAACAGCCCGTTGACCAGGCCGCGATTCATCAGCCCCTGGTGCGCGGAGTAGGCGTAGCCCAGCAGGGCGAGTGGCCCGCTTTCGGCGATGATCGCCTTCCACTTGGTCGTGATCTCGTCGAGCGCCTCGTCCCAGCCGATCGCCATGAACTGGCCCGAGCCCTTGGGACCGATGCGCTTCAAGGGCGTGGCGATGCGCTCGGGCGAGTTCACCGCGTCGGCGTCGCGGTTCACTTTCCCGCAGGCGAAGCCCGCCGTGTAGGGATGGTCGGGGTCGCCTTGCACGCGCACGACCTTGCCGTCGTCGACATGCGCGATGAGCGAGCACATGTCGGGGCAATCGTGTGCGCAAACGACTCGTACGGATTTCACCGATCGTCTCCCCAAATCAGGAATACGGTCGGACCTTAGCAGAAGGAGCCGGCGGACCGGCCTTACTCCTTCTTGGTGCTGTCCTTGATCGGATTGGTCGGCGCAGTCATGGCGCCGGCCGGCTTGCCGCTCGCCTTGGTACCGGCGCCGGCGCCGAAGCGGTCCTTGAAGCGCTGCACGCGGCCGCCGCGATCGATGCTCTGGCGCACTCCGGTCCACGCCGGATGGGTCTTGGGGTCGATGTCGAGGCGCAGGCTCGCGCCTTCCTTGCCCCAGGTCGACTTGGTCTCGAACGACGAGCCGTCGGTCATCACCACGGTGAT
>DASXQC010000843.1:0-7516 GCA_036493235.1 Reyranella sp. | reverse complement strand
CGGCAGACCGCGCCGCGAATCGGGGAACCACTTGTAGATGGCGTGCGTGGCGACCGGCGCTGCGGGGCCTTCGCCGGCGCCGAGGACGATGCGGCTCGCCATCATGACGCCGAAGCTCGCCGTGAACAGCATCGGGAACTGTACCAGCGCCCAGACCAGCGCCATCACGAGGAGCGTGTGCTTGGCCTGCACCCGGTTGGCGATGAAGCCGACGATGACGGCGGAGATCGCATACAGGAAGAAGAACGAGGAGCCCAGCAGGCCGAACTGCTCGGCGCTGAGGCCGAGGCCCTTCATGCCGATCAACCCGACCACGATCTTGTCGGCGAAGTTGATCAGCATGAAGAGGAAGAGGAGGAACGTGATCCCCCACGCGCCCTTCAGTGGCCGATCTGGCAGCGGGCGATCCTGCACTGTCACTTGGTCGTTCACTCCGATTCGTTGCGAGCCATTAAGACAGGCGATGACGGCAAAGAAAAGGGCGCCCGCAGGCGCCCTCTTCCCGGTCACTGCGAGAAGCCGTCAGTTCTTGATGTAGGGGCAGTGACCATCCTTCATCGGACGGAAGGCCTGGTCGCCCGGCACGGTGGCGATCAGCTTGTAGATGTCGTCCTTGCCCTTGGACTCCGCCGGCGACTTCACCTGGAAGAGGTACATGTCGCGGATGACGCGGCCGTCCTCGCGCAGCTTGCCGTTCTTGGTGGTGGCGTCGTTGATCGGCATCTCGCGCATCTTTGCCATCACCGCCTTGGCGTCGTCGGTGCCGGCGGCCTGCACGGCCTTGAGGTAGTGCAAGGTCGAGCTGTAGACGCCGACCGTCAGCATCGACGGCAGCTTGTCCTTCTTGGCACGATAGCGCTTGGTCCAGGCGCGGGTCTCGTCGTTGAGATCCCAGTAGAACGCCTCGGTCAGCACCAGGCCCTGCGCCACCGGGAGCGTGAGCGCCTGCACGTCGGTCGCGAAGACCAGCAGGCCGGCGAGTCGCTGGCCGCCCTTGACGATGCCGAACTCGGCCGCCTGCTTGATCGCGTTCACCGTGTCCATGCCGGCATTGGCGAGGCCGATCACCTTGGCCTTCGAGGCCTGGGCCTGCAGCAAGAACGAGGAGAAGTCCTGCGTGCTGAGCGGATGCTTGATGTCGCCCAGCACCTTGCCGCCAGCCGCCTTCACCACCGCGCTGGTCTCGTCCTCGAGCGACTTGCCGAAGGCGTAGTCGGCGGTGAGGAAGTACCAGCTGTCGCCGCCGCTCTTCACGACCGCGCTGCCGGTGACGTGCGCCAGCGAATAGGTGTCGTACATCCAGTGCGCGCCGGTCTCCGAGCAGGCGGGGCCCGTCAGGTCAGCCGTGCCGGCGCCGGTGTTGAGGTCGATCTTGCCCTTCTCCTGGGCGACCTTGCGCACCGCCAGCGCCACCGACGAGGTGCCGAGGCCGGTGATCATCGACACGCCCTCGTCGTACCACTTGCGCGCGATCGACGAGCCGATGTCGGGCTTGGTCTGGTGGTCGGCCGAGACGATCTCGATCGGCCGGCCCAGGACCTTGCCGCCGACATCCTCGACGGCGAGCTGCATGGCTTCGACCTCACCCGCGGTGAGGTCGCCATAGACGCCGGAGAAGCCCTCCATCACGCCGATCTTGAACGGCTTGGTGTCCTGCGCCTGCGCGACGGTCATCGCGCCGGCAGCGGTGAGCCCGACGGCCGCGGCGATGATGCCGCCCAGCCAAGCGATGTTGCTGATCTGCATGCTCATTCTCCCAAGTCTCCCAGACACGTTTCTCGACTTATGATTTTTCAGCGAGTGGACGGAGATTACGGTCGGGGGCGGCGCATTGCCAAGCGCGCAACAAAAAAGGCGCCTCCCGAAGGAAGCGCCTTTTCGTCGCGATGTCTGCGACTACTTGATGTACGGGCAGTGACCGTCCTTCAGCGGACGGAAGGCCTGCTCGCCCGGCACGGTGGCGACCAGCTTGTAGAGGTCGTCCGGGCCCTTGGACTCGGCCGGCGTCTTGACCTGGAACAGGTAGAGGTCGCGGATCACGCGGCCGTCCTCGCGCAGCTTGCCGTTCTTGGTCATGACGTCGTTGATCGGCATCTCGCGCATCTTGGCCATCACCGCCTTGGGCTCGTCGGTGCCGGCGGCCTGCACGGCCTTGAGGTAGTGCAGCGTGGCGCTGTAGACGCCGGCGATCGTCATGTTCGGGAGCTTGTCCTTCTTGGCGCGGAAGCGCTTGGTCCAGGCGCGGGTCTCGTCGTTCTGGTCCCAGTAGAAGGCCTCGGTCAGGACCAGGCCCTGCGCCACCGGCAGGGTGAGCGACTTCACGTCGTTGGCGAACATCAACAGGCCTGCCAGCTTCTGGCCACCGGCGACGACGCCGAACTCGGCCGCCTGCTTGATCGAGTTCACCGTGTCCATGCCGGCGTTGGCGAGGCCGATGATCTTCGCCTTGGACGCCTGCGCCTGCAGCATGAAGGACGAGAAGTCCTGGGTGCTGATCGGATGCTTGACGTCGCCCACCACCTTGCCGCCGGCCGCCTTCACGACCGCCGCGGTCTCGTCTTCGAGCGACTTGCCGAAGGCGTAGTCGGCGGTAACGAAGAACCAGCTGTCACCGCCGGCCTTCACGACCGCGCTGCCGGTCACGTGCGCCAGCGCGTAGGTGTCGAACACCCAGTGCGCGCCGGTCTCCGAGCAGGCGGGGCCGGTCAGGTCGGCCGTGCCGGCGCCGACGTTGAGATCGATTTTGCCCTTCTCCTGGCTGACCTTGCGCACCGCCAGCGCCACCGACGAGGTGTCGAGGCCGGTGATCATGCTGACGCCCTCGTCATACCACTTGCGCGCAAGGGCGGCGCCGATGTCCGGCTTGTTCTGGGTATCGGCCACGACGACCTCGATCGGACGGCCGAGCACCTTGCCCCCGACATCCTCGATCGCGAGCTGCATGGCCTCGACATTGCCCTGGGTCAGGTCGCCGTAGACGCCCGACAGGCCAGCGAGCATGCCGATCTACAGCGGCTTGGCGTCCTGCGCCCAGCTTTTCTCGGAAACGGCCGACTGGCCGAGGGTGGCGAGGCCGATGCCGGCCCCCCAGCAGGCCCGCAAGACGGGCCACACGAACTCTACGCATAAGCTTTGCTTCCTCCTCTACGCGGCAACGCCGCTCGAGGGCGCGACCTTAGCGGCTCACGTCGTTCGGTGTCATGTCTGCGCTGCTATGCACGCGACTCATGATAGTCCACAGACGTCCGTCCAGATGCGTCGGGAAATGCTCGGCGAGGTAGGCGCTGTAGGCGGCCTTCGCCTGCTCGGTCCACGCAAAGTTGGTGGTGAATCTCGGGATCAGCACCGTATCGGCGTCACTGAGGTAGTCCTCGGGCGAGGGTGTCGGCGCACCGGCGCCCGACCACAGGTTGCCGCCGTGCGGCGGCTCGAGGCCGAGCATGAAGGGCAGGGGATCGACCTGGTCGAGCACGGCGATCTTGCCGCTCGCGAGGCCGTCCTTTTCGAGCAGCGCCGCAGCCTCCATCAGTGTCTCGACATACTCGTACGGCGAAAGTTCATAGCGCGGACGGATGGCACGACTGCGCCCGAACAGGACGAAACGGTCGTGGCCGGCCGCGACGTCGGCAAGCAGACCCTCGGACTCCATCGGCACCGCGAGGCCGCGGAGGTTGCTCTGGTCGACCGTACGAAGGTAACCCTCGCCGAGTCGCGCGTGATAGCCGATCAGGCTGGTAGCCGAGCCGACGATCGCTGCGAACGGAAAGACCAGCATGGCCAGGCGGAGCGCGGGCGCCGCCGACTGGCGCCGGAGCTGCTCGTGGAACAGGAAGGCCGTCACGACCGCCAGCGGTATACTGTGGGCCTGCGAGTCTTGCGACAGCAGCAGAAGGCCCATGACCAGGAGGAACGCGGCCGCGATGACCAGCCGCACCGGCGCCTGACCGCGATGCCACAGCCAGGCGGCGAGGCCGACGGCGGCGAAAAACCCGCGTACTCGCCGGCGTTCTCGGCGAAATCGTTGAAGAAGAAGGCCGTATCATCGCGCACGATGCCTGCGTCTGCCGCGGCCTTGAGGTCGGCGAGATAGGGCCAGTTGAACGGCAGCAGCACGAGCGCAACCGACGCCAGCACGACCACGCCCCAGCCGCGCCATCGCGCCCGCATGTGAGGCGAGGCGACTATCGCCACGATCGTCATTGCCACACCCGCCGCGAAGTACGTCATCTTCAGGTAGAACAGCGCCGCCAGGATCAGGGCGGTGCAGGCCATCTCGACGATGTCGGCGACGCCGCGCCGGGCCGATGGCTCGAACAGCAGGAGGGCCAGCACCGACAGTCCGCTCCAGCCGTAGCGGTTGTAGGCCATGGCGAAGGAATAGGCGTTCGGATGGTCGCCGACATTGGCCGGCCGCAGCACGATCAGGCAGACGAAGACGACGAACAGCACCGCAGGCAGCAGCGTTAGCCGGCGCGCCGCTGTCAGGCAGGCGATCGCGAAGATCACCGCGGCGACGATCGCCATACCGATCGGTACGGCCTTCGGTGACGGACCGGTCAGCCAGAAGCCGGCTTCGGTGAGCAGGAAGGTGAGCGTGCCGACAGGCTCATGAAAGTCGACATGCGGTACGTGTCCGAACCATAGGTGCCAGGCGCCAGCGAGGTTGAACATCAGGTCCCAGGTCATCTCGCTGGAGATCATGCGGGTGGGCGACAGCACCGCCCAGGCCGCGGCCAACACCGGCAGGCCGGCGGCGAGCATGAGCAGCGGCAGGAAGGCGCGTCTGCTCATGCGTCACCGCTTGGGCTCTGGACATCGCGATAAAGCTTCGATTTAGTCGCGGCACCGCATGGGGAGGCAATGGCGGAACAACAAACAATTCTGGAAGCCCAGGGACTGACCAAGGAGTTCAAGGGGTTCGTCGCAGTCAAGAACGTCAATCTGCGTGTCCAGCGCCACACCATCCATGCCCTCATTGGGCCCAACGGCGCGGGCAAGACGACCTGCTTCAACCTGCTGACCCACTTCCTGACGCCCACTACGGGCCGCATCCACTTCAACGGACGGGAGATCACCGGTTCCTCGCCTGCGGCAATCGCGCGCATGGGACTCGCGCGCTCGTTCCAGATCTCCGCGGTGTTTCCTCATCTCTCGGTGCGCGAGAACGTGCGCGTCGCGTTGCAGCGCCGGCTGCGCAATTCATTCTTCTTCTGGCGCTCCGAGAAGGTTCTCGATTCGCTGAATGGGCGTGCGCTCGAGCTGGTCGAGGCGGTCGGCCTGTCGGCCTTCGCCGAGTTGCCGGCGGTCGAGCTGCCCTACGGCCGCAAGCGCGCGCTCGAGATCGCCACCACGCTCGCGCTCGATCCCGAGATGATGCTGCTCGACGAGCCGATGGCGGGACTCGGGCAGGAGGACATCAGGCGTATCGCCCAACTGATCCGTACCGTCGCCAAGGACCGCACGGTGCTGATGGTCGAGCACAACATGAGCGTCGTCGCCGATCTCTCGGACACAATCACCGTGCTGGCGCGCGGCGAGGTGCTGGCCGAGGGACCCTACGCCACGGTGTCGAAGGATCCTCAGGTCGTCGAAGCCTATGTCGGGACCGGTCATGGCTGAGACGCTGCTGAAGGTCGATGGGCTGCAGGCCTGGTACGGCGAATCGCACATCCTGCACGGCGTCGGGTTCGAGATCGGCCGCGGCGAGCTGGTGACGCTGCTGGGCCGCAACGGCGCGGGCAAGACCACGACGCTGAAGTCGGTGATGGGCATCGTCGAGCGGCGCACCGGCTCTGTGAAGTTTGGCGGGCGTGAGACGATCCGCGATGCTTCCAACGTTATCGCGCGGCAGGGCATCGCCTACTGCCCGGAGGAGCGCGGCATCTTCTCGAGCCTCAATGTCGAGGAGAACATGCTGCTGCCGCCTCAGGTGAAGGCGGGCGGCATGAGCCTCGGCGAGATATACGAGCTGTTTCCCAACCTCCACGAGCGTCGGCGTAGCCAGGGCACCAAGCTGTCGGGCGGCGAGCAGCAGATGCTGGCAATCGGCCGCATCCTGCGCACCGGCGCCAACATGCTGCTGCTCGACGAGCCGACCGAAGGTCTGGCGCCGGTGATCGTGCAGCGCATCGGCGAGGTGATCCGCACGCTGAAGAGCCGCGGCTTCACCATCCTGCTGGTCGAGCAGAACTTCCATTTCGCCGCCACGGTCGCCGACCGCCACTACGTGATGGAGGACGGCCGAGTGGTCGACACGATGGCGGCCGCCGACGCTCAGGCCAATGTCGGCAAGCTGCAGGCCTATCTCGGAGTGTAGGCGCCATGGGTTCGTGCAACATCTTCGAGCTCTCGACGCAGCTCCTGTTCAGCCAGCTGCTGCTCGGCCTGATCAACGGCGCCTTCTACGCCATGCTGAGCCTGGGGCTCGCCGTGATCTTCGGCATGCTGAACGTGATCAACTTCACGCACGGCGCGCAGTACATGATGGGCGCCTTCACGGCCTGGCTGCTGCTGACCCAGCTCCACATTCCGTTCTGGGGCGCACTGGTCCTGGCGCCGATCATCGTCGGCCTGTTCGGCATCGTGATCGAGCGGTTGATGCTGAAGCGCATCTATCATCTCGACCATCTCTACGGCTTTCTGCTGACCTTCGGCCTGGCGCAGATCATCGAGGGCCTGTTCCAGTGGAACTGGGGCTCGTCCGGCGCGCCGTACCAGAGCCCGATCCCGGGCGGCTACAATCTCGGCTTCATGTTCCTGCCGGCCTACCGTGGTTTCGTCGTGATCGCGGCCCTCGTGATCTGCCTCACGACCTGGTACGCGATCGAGCGCACCAAGCTCGGCGCCTACCTGCGCGCGGCGACCGAGAATCCGACCCTGGTCCGCGCCTTCGGCATCAACGTGCCGCGGCTGATCACGCTGACCTACGGCCTGGGCGTCGGTCTCGCGGCGCTGGCGGGCGTTCTGGCCGCGCCGATCCAGCAGGTTTCGTCGCTGATGGGCACCAACCTCGTGCTGGTCGTCTTCGCGGTGGTGGTGATCGGCGGCATGGGCTCGATCATGGGCTCGATCGTCACCGGCTTCGGCCTCGGCCTGGTCGAGGGCTTCACCAAGGTCTGCTATCCGCCGGGCTCCAACACCGTGATCTTCGTCGTCATGGCGCTGGTGCTGCTGGTCAAGCCGGCCGGCCTGTTCGGACAGACCAAATGAACCGGATCCTTGTCGCCATCGTGATCGCCGCCGCGGCGCTCGCCGCTCCATGGTTCTTCTATCCGGTCTTCCTGATGAAGGCGCTGTGCTTCGCGCTGTTCGCCTGCGCCTTCAACCTGCTGCTGGGCTATGCCGGCCTGATGAGCTTCGGCCATGCCATGTTCTTCGGCATGGCGGCCTATTTCTTCGGCCATATGGTGAAGGTCTGGGACTGGCCGATCGAGTTCGGGCTGGTCGGGGCGGTGCTGGGCGCGGCGCTGCTCGGGCTCATCACCGGCGCGCTGGCGATCCGCCGACAGGGCATCTA
>DASXQC010000842.1:0-3680 GCA_036493235.1 Reyranella sp. | reverse complement strand
GCGGGAGCGGTCGAGGCGGTGGCGATCGGCGAGGGTTTTCTCACCCACCTTGCGATCCTGGGCGCGCTGGCGCTGCTGTCGCTCGCCACGCTGCCGTGGGCAATCGCCGCTGCCTTGCGGCAAGCGGGCGAATAGACAAGTTTCGCCGGAGGACGAATACACACCCGATGGCCAGCCTGCATGTCCTTGCCAACCCGGCGCGCTTCCGCCGCTTCAGCCAGCGCGTGCTGCCGGCGCTCTCGATCCTGACGGCGCTGGCGCTCGCCGTCGGCCTGTACCTCGCGCTGATCGAATCGCCGCCCGACTACCAGCAGGGCGAGACGGTGCGCATCATGTTCATCCACGTGCCGTCGGCCTGGCTGTCGATGATGGGCTACGGCCTGCTCGCCGCCCTCGGCGCCTCGCTGCTGGTGTGGCGCCATCCGCTGGCGGCGCTGATGGCCAGAGGCGCGGCGCCGGTCGGCGCGGTGTTCGCCGCGGTGTGCCTCGTGACCGGCTCGCTGTGGGGGCGGCCGATGTGGGGCACCTACTGGGTGTGGGACGCGCGGCTCACCTCGATGCTGCTGCTGTTCTTCCTCTATCTCGGCCACATCGCGCTCAGCCGCGCCTACGACGATTCCGAGCGTGGCGACCGTGCGGCGGCGATCCTGGCGCTGGTCGGCGTGATCAACCTGCCGGTCATCAAGTTCTCGGTCGATTGGTGGAACACGCTGCACCAGCCGGCGTCGGTGATGAAGCTCGGCGGGCCGGCGATCGATCCCTCGATCCTGACGCCGTTGCTGGTGATGGCGCTCGCGCTGCTGCTGCTGTTCATCGTGCTGGTGATGCTGCGCACCGAGACCGAGATCGACCGCCGCCGCCTCGAAGCCGCAGAGATGATGGCGTGAACCATACTCCGTTCATCGTCGGTGCTTACGTCGTCGCTCTCCTGGGCTTCGGCGGACTGGTGATCGCCTCGCTGCTGGCGCGCCGCCGGATCAAGCGCGAGCTCAGCGCGCGCGGGCTCTCGGGAGAGAGGGGCCGGCGATGAAACCGAAGCGCAAGCGGCTGTGGCTGCTGGTCGCCTCGCTGTGCGTGCTGGGCGCTGCGACGGCGCTGGTGCTGTCGTCGCTCAGCGACAACCTCGTGTTCTTCTATTCGCCGACGCAGATGGCCGAGAAGCATCCCGGCCCCGAGCGACGGCTGCGCATCGGTGGGCTGGTCGAGCAGGGCAGCGTGAAGAAGGACGGCCAGGAGATTCGCTTCATCGTGACCGACCTCAAGCAGACGGTGCCGGTGGTCTATCGCGGCATCCTTCCGGATCTGTTCCGCGAAGGCCAAGGCGTGATCGCCGAAGGCACGCTCGGCGCCGACGGCGTGTTCATCGCGCGCGAGGTGCTGGCCAAGCATGATGAGAAATATATGCCTCCAGAGGTCGCAAGGGCGCTCAAAGAGAGCGGCAGATGGAAAGAAGGAGAACAGAAGTGAGAGCCCGCACAGTGCAGAATAGACACGTGCGGCGCGACACCCCCTGCAAGGCTCCACACAGCGGGCTCTCGCGCTTGATTACAAGCGCTGCCGCCCGCCTGCGACCCTCGCTCACTTCGTTCGCTGCGGGCGCACCATGATACCGGAGCTCGGCCACTACGCCCTCATCCTCGCGCTCGCAGTGGCGATCGTGCAGGGAACGCTGCCGTTCGTCGGCGCGTCGCGCGGCGACATAAGGCTGATGGCGCTCGGTCGGTCGGCGGCGCTGACGCAGGCGTTCCTGGTGATCGGCGCGTTCCTGGCGCTGATGCAGGCGTACGTCACGTCGGACTTCTCGGTCGTCAATGTCGTCGCCAACTCGCATTCGACCAAGCCGCTGATCTACAAGATCTCCGGCGTGTGGGGGAACCACGAGGGCTCGATGCTCCTGTGGGCGCTGATCCTGTCGCTGTTCGGCGCGGCGGTGGCGCTGTTCGGCAACAACCTGCCGGACAGTTTGCGCGCCCGCGTGCTGGGCGTGCAGGCGCTGATCGGCGTCGGCTTCCTCGCCTTCATCCTGTTCACGTCCAACCCGTTCGAGCGGATCTCACCGGCGCCGCCCGACGGCAACGGCCTCAACCCGCTGCTGCAGGACCCCGGCTTGGCGTTCCATCCGCCGATGCTCTACCTCGGCTATGTCGGCTTCTCGGTGACCTATGCGTTCGCGATCGCCGCGCTGCTCGAAGGAAGAGTCGACGCCGCGTGGGCGCGCTGGGTGCGGCCGTGGACGCTCGCGGCCTGGTGCTTCCTCACCTGCGGCATCGCGCTGGGCTCGTGGTGGTCCTACTACATCCTCGGCTGGGGCGGCTTCTGGTTCTGGGACCCGGTCGAGAACGCCTCGCTGATGCCGTGGCTCGCCGGCACTGCGCTTCTGCACTCCGCCATCGTGGTCGAGAAGCGCGGCGCGCTGAAGAGCTGGACCGTCCTGCTCGCCATCCTGGCGTTCTCGCTCAGCCTGCTCGGCACCTTCCTGGTGCGCTCGGGCGTGCTCACCTCGGTGCATGCCTTCGCCGTCGATCCGGCGCGCGGCATCTTCATCCTGGGCTTCCTGCTGCTGGTCACGGGCGGCGGGCTGGCGCTCTACGCCTGGCAGGCGCCGAAGCTCGCCGGGGGCGGGCTGTTCCAGCCGATCAGCCGGGAGGGCGGGCTGATCCTGAACAACCTGCTGCTCTGCACGCTTGCGGCAACGGTGCTGCTGGGCACGCTCTATCCCCTGTTCCTCGATCTCACGACCGGCAACAAGGTCTCGGTCGGGCCGCCGTTCTTCAACGCCACCTTCGTGCCGATCTGCGCGCCCTTGTTCGCTGCGCTTTGTGTTGGCCCATTCCTGAACTGGAAGCGCGCCGAGCTGGGGCCGGCCCTGGCCCGCCTGCGCGCGGCGTTCGCCATCTCGGTGATCGCCGCCATCGTCACCGCCGCCGTGATCGACGGTCGCGCGACCCTCGCCGCGATCGCCTTCGGCTTCGGCGTCTGGCTGATCGTCGGCAGCCTGACCGAGTTCGTCGGCCGCCTGCGCCGCAGCCGCCTCGCCACCATGCCGCGCAGCGCCATCGGCATGTCGATCAGCCACACCGCGCTGGGCTTCGTCGTGCTGGGCGCGGTCGCGACGGCGGCGTGGAACCACGAGCTGATCCGCACGATGAAGATCGGCGAGACCGCCGAGTTCGCGGGCTTCGGCGTGAAGCTCGAATCGGTCGTGCCGCTGCAAGGCCCCAACTACGTCGCCGAGCGCGCGGCGATCACGCTCACCAGGGACGGCCAGTTCTTCACCACGCTCACGCCCGAGCGGCGGCTGTTCACGGTGCAGCAGCGGCAGGTCGCCGAGACCTCGATCCAGACCAACCTGCTGCGCGACATCTACGCCACCCTGGGCGAGGGCGACGCCGCCAAGGGCTGGACCGTCCGCCTCTACTGGAACCCGCTCGCGCCGTGGATCTGGCTGGGCGCCGGCCTGTGCGCGTTCGGCGGCTTCGTGTCGCTGTCCGACCGGCGCCTCAGGATCGGCGCGCCGCGCCGCTCGCGTCCCCTCGCGCAGGCCGCCGAATGAACCGCGCCCTGTTCGTCCTGCCGCTGCTGACGCTCGCCATCCTGGCGGGCTTCTTCGGCTGGTCGCTGCTGTCGGGCCGCGATCCGGCGTCGATCGGTTCGGTGATGATCGGCCGCGCGGCGCCGAC
>DASXQC010000841.1:0-12034 GCA_036493235.1 Reyranella sp. | reverse complement strand
ATCTGTTGGGGTCAGCCGCCAGTGGCCGTCGGTGCCGGCCTTGCCCTCGGCGACCGGCTTGTCGTCGAGGTAGGCGCGCACGGTGGCGCCCGGCGCGGCCTGGCCGGTAATGGTCGTCTGCCCGTGCTCGTCATAGTCCATGGTCGAGACCTGCAGGTCCCCCGACTTCGGCACGCCGCTCGCCGTCGGCGGCTGCAACAGGGTGGCCGCCCCATTGGGCGGCGAGATCATCACCAGCGTGTCTTCCTTCTTGGAGGCACTGTCGGCGGGTGTCGGCACGACCGCGACCACGACCTGTTCGGAAGTGACCGGCGCGTGACCCTCGACGTGCTGCACGACGCGAATCTCGTGCGGTCCCGGCGCGAGCGGCGGGTCCTGGGCCGTCACCACCCATTCGCCGCGGTCGTCGGCCTGGCCGCGCGCGATCTCCTTGCCACCGTCAAGAAGCACGATCTTGGCGCCCGGCGTGGCGCGGCCGGCGATCACCGCCCGCCCGTCGGCGCCGATGCGGGCCACGTCGAAGCTCGGCGCCATCACCGCCTCGGTGGGGGCGGGCTTGCTCTCGGCCGCGGCCGGCGGCTTGGCTTCCGGCGGCTTTGCCGGCTCGGGCGCAGGCGTCGCGGGAGCCGGCGGCGGCGCAGGTGCTGCCGGCGAGGCGGCCGCGAGGGCGGCCCGGTCGGACATCTTCACGCGCCAGGCAATCCCTACCGCCGCGGCGATCACCACCGCACCGATCGCCATAAGCGCTATAACCGTACGTGACATAAGTCTCCCAATGGTGCGACGACCCACCGCGATTGGCGTCGCCCCGCACGCCGCCGAAATGATACCATGACGTTCCGGTCCGGAAAGGCATCGGAATCCCTAAACCAGCAAAGTGCGTGCGCCGTGCCTGAAGCCGTGTCTGTCCCCCTGCCCTCCTCGGTCTGTGTTTTCTGCGGTTCCCGCTTCGGGACCGACCCGGGCATCCGGGAGATGGCCGTCAAATTGGGTGAATTGTTGGCACGGGAGAAGATGACGCTGGTCTACGGCGGCGGCGGCGTCGGCCTGATGGGCGTGCTGGCCAATGCCGCCCTGGCGGCGGACGGCAAGGTGGTGGGCGTGATTCCCGCCTTCCTGCTGAAGCGCGAGGCCGGCCACCCGGCACTGACCCAGACTGTGGTGGTCGACACCATGCACCAGCGCAAGCTCGAGATGTTCGAGCGTTCGGAGGCGATCGTCGTGCTGCCGGGCGGCATCGGCACTCTGGAGGAATTCTTCGAGGTGCTGTCGTGGCGCACCCTCGGCCTGCACACCAAGCCGATCGTCATCATCGACAAGGGCGGCTACTGGCAGCCGCTGGCCGAGCTGCTGCGCTCCTGCGTCGAGGGCGGTTTTGCCGCCGCCACGCATCTCGACGTGGTGTCGGTGATCGACGATCTCGACCAACTGTTGCCGACCCTGGCCGCCATGCCGCGCAGCGAGACCCCGCACAAGGAGCTGGACCGGCTCTGACCGGCGTCCTTGCCCGCTCCTCACGGCGGTGCAACAAGACGGGCCATAATCAGCAATAGATCAACCCAGCCGAACCCAAAGCGGCGCACGGAGGTGCAGGTATGTCGGATCTCGAAATCGTTTGGACGAAGGTCGATGAAGCACCCGGGCTTGCGACGTTTTCCCTGCTGCCGATCGTCGAGGCCTTCGTCGGAACAGCCGGCGTGAAGATGCGGCTGGCCGACATTTCACTGACCGGCCGCATCATCGCCAACTTCCCCGACAAGCTGAAGCCCGGCCAGAAGATCCCCGACGAGCTCGCCGAGCTCGGCAAGCTGGCGATGAAGCCGGAAGCCAACATCATCAAGCTGCCCAACATCTCTGCCTCGATCCCGCAGCTGAAGGCCGCGATCAAGGAACTGCAGGGCAAGGGCTACGACGTCCCGAACTATCCTGACAGCGACGCGACGCCGGCGGACAAGGAAATCCGCGCCCGTTACGGCAAGGTACTGGGCAGCGCCGTCAATCCGGTGCTGCGCGAGGGCAATTCCGACCGCCGCGCCGCCGGCGCCGTCAAGCAGTACGCGCGCAAGCATCCGCACAAGATGGGCGCGTGGAGCAAGGACTCGAAGACCCGTGTCGCCCACATGACGGGCAAGGATTTCTACGGTTCGGAGGTCGCGAAGACCGTTGCGGCGCCGACCAATGCCCGCATCGAGCTGGTCGGCAACGACGGTACGACCACGGTGCTGAAGCCCAAGATCCCGCTCAAGGCCGGCGAGATCATCGACTGCTCGGCGATGAACCGCAACGCATTGCGCGCCTTCTTCGCGGCGTCGATCGACGCGGCGAAGAAGGACGGCATCCTGTTCTCGCTGCACGTCAAGACGACCATGATGAAGATCTCCGATCCCATCCTGTTCGGTCATTGCGTTTCGGTGTTTTTCTCCGACGTGTTCGAGAAGCATGGCGCCACGCTCGCGAAGCTGGGCGTCGATCCCGACAACGGCGTGGGCGACATGCTGACCCGGATCGAGACGCTGCCGGAGGCCGAGAAGGCGGCGATCAAAGCCGATATCCAGGCCGAGTACGCGAAGCGGCCGGGTCTCGCCATGGTCAATTCCGACAAGGGAATCACCAATCTCCACGTGCCGAGCGACGTGATCATCGATGCCTCGATGCCGGCGATGATCCGCGAGTCGGGAAAGATGTGGGGCCCCGATGGCAAGCTGCACGACGTGATCGCTGCGATCCCCGATCGTTGCTACTCGACGCTGTTCCAGGCCGTCATCGAGGACTGCAAGGCGAACGGCGCCTTCGACCCGAAGACGATGGGCACCGTGCCGAACGTCGGTTTGATGGCACAGCAGGCCGAGGAGTACGGCTCGCACGACAAGACGTTCGAGGCCGCCACGGCCGGAACGATCAACGTGGTCGCCGATGACGGCACCGTCCTGATGTCGCAGAAGGTCGAGACCGGCGACGTCTTCCGCATGTCCCAGGTCAAGGACGAGCCGATCCAGGATTGGGTCAAGCTCGGCGTGCGCCGCGCGCGCCTCACCAACACCCCGGCGGTGTTCTGGCTCGACGCCAAGCGCGCGCACGATGCGCAGTTGATCGCCAAGGTCGAGAAGTACCTCAAGAACGAGGACACCAAGGGTCTCGACATCCGCATCCTGGCGCCGGTCGAGGCGACCAAGTTCTCGTGCGAGCGCATCCGCAAGGGGCTCGACACGATCTCGGTCACCGGCAACGTGCTGCGCGACTATCTGACCGATCTCTTCCCGATCATGGAGCTCGGCACGTCGGCCAAGATGCTGTCGATCGTTCCGTTGCTGGCGGGCGGCGGGTTGTTCGAGACGGGCGCCGGCGGCTCGGCACCCAAGCATGTCGAGCAGTTCCAGCACGAAGGCTATCTCCGCTGGGATTCGCTGGGCGAGTTCCTGGCGCTCGGCGCGTCGCTGGAACATCTGGCGCAGACGACCGGGAACGAGGACGTGAAGGTCTTGGCCGAGACGCTCGACGAGGCCAACGGCCAGATCCTCGACCACAATCGTTCGCCGGCACGCAAGGTCGGCGAACTGGATAATCGCGGCAGCCACTTCTACCTGGCCCTGTACTGGGCGCAGGCGCTGGCCCGGCGCGACAACAGCACGGCCCTGTCGGCCCGCTTCAAGGTCCTGGCGAAGACGCTGGCGGACAACGAGGCCAAGATCGATGCCGAGCTGATCGCCGCGCAGGGCAAGCCGGTGGATACCGGCGGTTACTATCTGCCCGATACCGCCAAGACATCGGCCGGGATGCAGCCGAGCAAGACGTTGAACGAGGCGCTCGCCGCTCTCTGACGTAGCGTCAGGTGCAGCTGCCCCGGGAGACCGGGGCGGCTCGCCAAGACCCCGCGCGCACGAAAGAAAGCACGATGGCGAAGATCAAGGTGAAGAATCCGGTCGTCGAGATGGACGGCGACGAGATGACCCGCATCATCTGGGCGTTCATCAAGGACAAGCTGATCCTTCCCTACCTCGACATCGACCTGAAGTACTACGACCTCGGCATCGAATATCGCGACAAGACCAACGACCAGGTGACGGTCGACTCGGCCAAGGCGACCCAGCAGTACGGCGTCGCCGTGAAGTGCGCCACCATCACGGCGGACGAGGGCCGCGTGAAGGAGTTCGGCCTCAAGGAGATGTGGCGCTCGCCCAACGGCACGATCCGCAACATCATCGGCGGCACGATCTTCCGCGAGCCGATCGTCTGCAGGAACGTACCGCGGCTGGTGCCGAACTGGACCCATCCGATCGTGATCGGCCGCCACGCCTTCGGCGACCAGTATCGCGCCACCGACTTCGTCGTGCCGGGCAAGGGCAAGCTCACCATCAAGTTCACCGGCGACGACGGCAAGGTGATCGAGCACGAGGTTTTCAACTTCCCCGGCGCCGGGGTCGCGCTGTCGATGTACAATGTCGACGAATCGATCGTCGGCTTCGCGCGCAGCGCCTTCAACTACGGCCTCAACCGCGGCTGGCCGGTGTATCTTTCGACCAAGAACACCATCCTGAAGCGCTATGACGGCCGCTTCATGGAGGTGTTCCAGAAGGTGTTCGACGAGGAGTTCGCCGCCCGGTTCAAGGCCAGGAACATCACCTACGAGCACCGCCTGATCGACGACATGGTCGCTTCGGCGCTGAAGTGGCACGGCGAGTTCGTCTGGGCCTGCAAGAACTACGACGGCGACGTGCAGTCCGACACGGTGGCCCAGGGCTTCGGCTCGCTCGGCCTGATGACTTCGGTGCTGATGACGCCAGACGGCAAGACCGTCGAGGCCGAAGCCGCGCACGGCACGGTGACCCGCCACTACCGCGAGCACCAGAAGGGCCACCCGACCTCGACCAACCCAATCGCCTCAATCTTCGCCTGGACCCAGGGCCTGAAGTACCGGGGCACGTTCGACGGCACGCCCGACGTGGTGAAGTTCGCCGACACGCTCGAGAAGGTCTGCGTCGAGACGGTCGAAAGCGGCCAGATGACCAAGGATCTCGCGATCCTGATCGATCCGAAGCAACCCTTCCTGAACACCCAGGACTTCCTCGCGGTGCTGGACGCCAACCTCAAGGCCAAGATGGCCGCGTGGTAGGACTCGAGTGATCGTCGGGGGCGCTGACGGCTGTCGCACCGGCTGGGTTGTCTGCCGGCGCGACGCTAACGGCACGCTCGACATAAAAGTCGTGAAGACCCTCGCGGAAGGCTGCGAGGGTCTTTCCATTCTGGCGGTCGACATGCCGATCGGCTTCGTCGACGTCCCTCGTCCGCCACGGGCCTGCGAGGTCGAGGCGCGCAAGCGCCTGCCCGGCAAGGCGAGCTCGGTCTTCCCGACGCCGTGCCGGCCGGTACTGGACTGCACCACGCACGCTGAGGCCAACGCGCTCAGCAAGACACTGGGCGTCGGCATCAACCAGCAGACCTTCCACCTCTTTCCGAAGATGAACGAAGTCGATCGGCTGCTGCGGAGCACGCCGGCGCTGCAGCGCATCGTCTATGAGGCGCATCCCGAGCTTGCCTTCGCGCGCATGAACGGCGGCAAGCCGGTGCTGAGCAAGAAGCGCCAGCCCGAAGGCTATGCCGAGCGCCGCAAGCTGCTCGCCCGGCACGGCTTCAGGACGAAGGTCGAGCGCCTCTCAGGCGCGGCGCGCGACGACATCCTGGACGCCATTGCGGTTTGCCGCACGGCGACGCTGATCGCCAACGGCGCTGCGACCTGCCTCGGCCCCCTCGACCAGCGGGATCGGCACGGCCTGCCGATGAACATCTGGTTCTGAGAACCAGGCGAAAGCCGACCGCACGGACCGCGCCAGCGTGATGACGCCGTCACGCAGGACCCTGCCCCGCATGCGATGCGCCTTCGTCAGCATTTCCTGTGTCGGCCAATCGAGTGTCGAGTATCGACGATGCTGGTGTTCCATGAGGCCCTCCACGCTGCTCGATACGATGGCGCCAGCATCCGTGAGTCGCGCCGCCGTTTCTGTGTCGAAACGCACAAACACCCTGCGGCGACCCGGCGACGGGCATATGATTGTCGGCGGAGGATCCCATGAAAGCGGCATTACGAGGCTGTGCAATCGCGTTGCTGCTGGCTCTCTCGGGCCCAACGGCGGCCCAACAGGCGTCACTCGATCCTTCCGCCGAGATGCAGAAGCAGTTCGCGGCGGCCTACAACAAGGGCGATCTCGACGCGATGGCGGGCCACTTCACCGAAGACGCCATGCGCGTCACGCCGAGCGGCATCTTCAAGGGACGCGACGCCATCCGGCGCGGCTTCCAGGATGCGCTCAAGCTCGGGCTCCACGACTATTCGGTGAAGCGCGTGAGCACCCGGACGGACGGCAAGTTCATCTTCAACATCGGCGAATGGCAGGCCAAGGTCGGCGACCATCCGCTGCACGGCTACTACACCGCGATCCTCGTCCAGGGCGACGGGCTGCCCCGGATCATGGAAGAGACCGTCGCGGTGGCCGTCCCCTGACCGAGAGGATCCGGCTCTGCAAAGAAGGGCGATGGCCCTCGCCTGCCGATAACCCTATGCTTCGGCCATGGCGATCATCCAGGCCGGCAACGGCGAGCACTCGGTCACTCTCGGCGACACGACGCTCGACGTCTTCACCTGGCATCCGGAAGCCACGCCGAAACTGCTGCTCGTGGTGTTCCATGGCATGCACGCCGATGCGGACAACTACCGCGATCGCGCCGAGCCACTTGCCGAAAACCTCGGCGCCGTCGTCGTGGCGCCACGATTCGCGCAGCCCGAGTTCACGGTGCCGCTCTATCAGCGCGGCGGCGTCGCGCCCGACGGCTATTTCGTTCCGCCCGGCCGGCGCACGGTCGATCTCATCGCGCCGCTGGTCACCTGGGCCCAGCGGGCGTGCGGCCAGCCGGGCCTGCGCTACGCCCTGATCGGCCACTCCGCCGGCGGCCAGTTCCTGAGCCGCGTCGCCGCTTTCGCGCCGGCGAGCGGCGTGCGCTACGTCATCGCCAACCCCTCGACCTGGGTGCTGCCGAGCATCGAGGACACAGTGCCCTACGGCTTCGCCGGCAGCCCGAACGCCGAGCAGACGCTGCGCACCTATCTCACGCTACCGATCACCGTGCTGCTCGGAACCGATGATACGGGAACGAACAACCTCTCCTCAGAGCCCGAGGCCGTCGCGCAAGGCGTCAATCGCCTGGAACGCGGCCGCAACGCCTTCGCCAAGGCAAAGACCGCGGCGAAAGCGCTCGGTGGCCCGTTCCGCTGGAGTCTCGCGGAGGTGCCAGGCGTCGGCCACGATTCTGCCGGCATGTTCGCCTCCCGGCAGGCCTACGACGCGCTGCGGTAACTCGTTGGAGCTCGCCACTCCAGTGGCGCCTCATGATCCCGAGCGCCACTTGAGTGGCGAGCTCCAATGAATCCTATTCCGGCTTCACGCCGGCGGCCTGCAGCACCGGGGCCCAGAGCGGCGCCTGGACCGCGGTCCATTTGGCGAGTTCCTCCGGCGTGCCACCCATGGCGACGAAGCCGCGCCCGCGCAGGTCCTCGCGCTGGGCCGGCGTCGCCACCGCGGCGTTGAGCGCGGCATTGAGCTTGTCGACGATCGCCCGAGGCGTGCCGGGCGTCGCGATCAGCGTGTAGACGATGGTGCCGTCGACGTCGCCCATGCCCAGCTCCTTGAAGGTCGGCACGTCGGGCGCCGATTGTGCGCGCTCGGGGGCGGCCATGCCGTAGGCCTTGAGCTTGCCGTTCTGCAGGTGCTGCGCGACGGACGTCAGGCTCGACATGCCGAGCTTCACGTGGCCGCCCAGCATGTCGGTGACCAGCGGACCGGTGCCGCGAAACGGCACGTGCGTCAGCTTGATGTCGTTCAGCATCGCATAGCGCTCGGTCGACAGATGCATCGGCGTGCTGATGCCCGCCGTGCCGTACTGCACATCGCCTGGCGTCTTGCGCGCGGCCTCGGTGATCGCCTTGAGATCCTTCCACGGCGCATCGGCGCTGCCGACGAACACCGATTCCTGCTTGGCGATGAAACCGATCGGCACGAACGCCGCCGGATCGAAGTTGAGATGCGCGATGAGGTAGGGCAGCAGCATCTGGTTGTTGCTGCTCACCAGCACCGTGTAGCCGTCGGGCTGCGCCTTGGCGACGATCTCGTGGCCGATGCTGCCACCGCCGCCGCCGCGATTGTCGATGATGACCGTCTCGCCGATCGCCTTCTGGAAGACGTCCTGGATCGCGCGCGCCAAAGCATCGGTGCCGCCCCCGGGCGGGAACGGCACCACCATGTGGATCGGCTGCGACGGATAGGTCTGTGCACCAGCACCCGTCACGCCGACCGCGAGCGCGGCCCCGAAAGCGACGAGCGCCGCAAGCATCAGCTTAAGCATTTACTCAGTCCCCTCCCCGTGGGTGAGGGACCGTAGCGCCTTGTTCAGACCATTCCCAGCGCGTGCTTATAGGTGTCGAGCAGCGCGTCCTGCTCGTCGCGGTCGGCCGCGTCCATCTTCCGCAGCGAAACGACCTTCCGCATCGTCTTGACATCGTAGCCGACGCCCTTCGCCTCGCTGTAGACGTCCTTGATGTCGCTGCCGATCGCGTGACGCTCTTCCTCGAGCTTCTCGATGCGCTCGACAAAGCTCTTCAGGCGCTCGGCCGAGATCGGCCCGGCCTTGGTCTTCTTCGAAAGAGGGCTCCCGTCCGGCATGTCCACTACTCCATGATCCTGCTGGCCGGACCATAGGAGCGACGACCCTCCCGGCGAAAGGGTGACGATGCAATGAAACATGGGGATAACGGGAGTGACTCTCCCCTGCCTGCCTAAGGCGCGTTCTGCAGTCCTATCACCGCACTCTCCGTGCGGATCAGAAGGGTCCAACACGGGGTCTCGGCGGCAGTCGTGAAGTGGCCTGCCAAGTAGTCGCCGTAGAACTTCACCATGTCCTCGGTCCAGCGTGGATTGAGCGAGAACTTGGGCACCAGGACATAACGGACGTCAGCCAGATATTCAACGGCTGGCTGCCGTGGCGCATTCCATGTCGACCACAGATTGGCGCCGCCCGGCGCAGCACGGCCAAGCATGAAAGGCAGCGGATTGATGCTGTCGAACAGGGCGATCCCGCCCGGCGACCGATGCTGCAGCGCATCGGAGGCTTGCAGCAGGCTCAGCACGTATTCGTAGTCGGTGAGCTGATAGCGGGGCGGCGTTTCCTCGGCGGCAGGCCCGGGATAGTCGAAGGTGCGTGAAAAGCTCAGATAGGTGCCGCGTTGGCCCTCGGGCACCGAGAGCCCCTGCAGGTTGGTGCGGTCAACGACGTAGAGACCGCGCCCGGCGCCGGCGGCGGCGTGGTAGCCCGCAATGCTGGCCCCGAAGCAGCTCGCCTCGAAGAAGGGAAAGAACAACAAGGTCAGCAGCAGCGGCGCGATATCGCGATTGCGCACCGGCGCGAAGTGGCGACGCAGCCGGTCGTACAGGATCAGCATCATGACCACGCCGGTCGGCAGGCCGAGTGACTGCGAATTCTGTGACAGCAGGCCG
The DNA here is from genome assembly GCA_036493235.1 of Reyranella sp. GTDB lineage: Bacteria > Pseudomonadota > Alphaproteobacteria > Reyranellales > Reyranellaceae > Reyranella. The sequence goes on along the minus strand of DASXQC010000841.1, from coordinate 2,495 downwards.
AGCGAGACGGCGAAGAGGAAGGCAAGCGTCAGCGGGAAGCGGAAGGAAGCGCGGCCGAACACCCACATCCAGCCGGCCACCGCGATTGCCGCAAGATAGGGCGCGTACAGGGCGATGGCCGCGATGAAATTGTTGAAGTGCACCAGGAGGCCGTTGCGGATCGCGCCGCTCGTGGACCAGGCGTGGATGTCGGCAAGATAGGGCTTGTTCCAGGGTGCGAGCGCATTGACCGTAACCAGCAGCGCGACCGCGAGCCAGGCGAGCCAGCTGTGGCGGACGTGGCGATGGAACAGCACGGCGAAGCCGACGGTCACCAAGCCTGCCGCAAAGTAGGTGATCTTGAGATAGAACATCAGCAACAGCAGGCCGCCCGCGACGCAGAGGTCGAGGCCGGCTGGAGCGCGGCCGGGCTGCGGTGGCACGAACAGGATCAGCGACAGGATGCCGAACGCGCTCCAGCAGTAGCGATTGTAGGACATCGCGAAGGTGTACTGGTCGGGCCGATCGCCGACATTGGCCGGCACCAGCGCCAGCAGGCTGGCGAAGATGATGAACAGAACCGCCGGCAGGAGCGGCAGGCGCCGGATCGCGGTCGCGAACGCCGCGGCGAACAGCACTGCCGTCATGACGCCGACATTGACCAGAAAGGCCTGCGGGCTCGGCCCCACGAGATAGAAGCCGAGCGCGGTCAGCAGGAAGCTCAGCCGGCCCGACGGGTCATGGAAGTCGACATGCGCGACCTGCCCGAGATGGACCTGCCAGGCGCCCGCCAGATTGAACAGCAGGTCCTGCGTCATCGTTCGGGAGAGCAAGGTCGGGGGCGACATCAGCGCCCAAGCCGCGACAAGGATCGGTACGCCGGCCGCCGCCAGCACAACGGCAGCGGACGGCCGCAGATCGCGAAGCCAAACGACCAGCGCACGCCGCCATGCTGCGCCTGCCGACAGAAAGCCCGGCTGCTCCGTGAGCGCCGTCATCCCCAGATCCGATCCCTACACACATCGCTGCGCTAACACGCGAGTGTGGGTCCGGGTGTGATCATGGTGGGACCAGCCTGTGGCAAGGCCCTAAATGTTGATTGTAGCGGAAGAAATGCGCGTTATTGCAGCGAACAGGAGTAAAGTTCGTAACAGGGAACACGCCCGCCTCATCCGGCGCCCCAACGCCCACTTGAATAGAACGGCTACGCGTCAGTGCTTGTGGCCGGCTTTGTCGTAGGCATTCTTTTGATCGCCCGTGGCTTCCTTCTGGTACTTGGCCTTCCACTGGTCGTACGGCATGCCGTAGACGATCTCACGCGCGGCCGGGTCGGCGACCTCGAGGCCCTTCTTGCCCGCCTCCTCGCGATACCAGCGCGACAGGCAGTTGCGGCAGAAGCCGGCGAGATTCATCAGGTCGATGTTCTGCACGTCCGTGCGCTCCTGCAGGTGCGCCACCAGGCGGCGAAAGGCGGCGGCCTCGAGTTCGGTCTTGGTCTTGTCGTCCATGGATTTCTCCTTCGCACGAAAATATGGGCTCAGCGCAAGGCTGCCGCAACGGCGACGCCGATCGGCGCGGCGAGCCGGCGGCCCCATTTCCGGGCATCGTCCGGCGTGCCCATCAGGTCCTGCCGCACTTCCAGCGAGCAATGGGGCAATGCCCGTGGTTTGGCATGCGAGGTCAGCGTGTATTCGTAGGACGCACGCGCCGAGTAGGGCTCGTTGTCGCCCACCACCAGCGAGGCATCCTTGCGCAGCTCGGCCAGCATCGGATTGGGCAGGCGCGGATCGTCGTTCCACAGCACGCCGACATGCCACGGCCGCTGGAAGCCGTTCATCTCGGGCGTGAAGCTGTGCACCACCAGCATGCAGACCGCGCGACCGCCGACGGTCATGAGATCGAGCTGGCGATCGACCTCCTGGTGATAGGGCCAGAAACAGGCCGCCGCCCGCGCATCGATCTGTGTCTTGGTCAGTCCCTTGTTGGCCGGGATCGGCACCTGGTCGCTCACCTCGGGCGTCGAGCCCTCCCCGCCCGGCCAGCGATTGCAGTCGATCACCAGCCGCGAATAGCCCGACGCCACCAGCGGCGCGTCGAGAATCCTCGACAGCTCGATCGCCGAGTCGAGTCCGCCGATGTCCCAGCCGATGTGGCGCGACAGCTCCTCGTCGGTGATGCCGAGACCGCCCAGTCCCTTCGGGACGGCCTTGCTCGCATGGTCGCACAGCAGCAGCAGCGGCGCCTTGCCGTTCTCGTTGAACACCGAAAAGGGCGGCGGATCGCCCGGCCCGAGGAGTGGTTGCATCGCGCCCCTATAGTGGGAAGATGCCGCAAATGAAAGATGCCGACGCCCGCGCGCTGCTGCGCGCCCTGTTCGACGCCGCCCTCGGCGCCGCCCGGCCCGCCACCTGCCTCGCCCCCTATATCGACAAGCTCCAGCCACCGAAGGGCAGGACGGTCGTGATCGGCGCCGGCAAGGCGAGCGCGGCGATGGCCCGCGCGGTCGAGGACCGCTG
>DASXQC010000840.1:0-2022 GCA_036493235.1 Reyranella sp. | reverse complement strand
TGCCACCCTTGCTGGCTGAGTTCGACGATGACGAACGGGATGCCGTCCTGGCGGCCAACCGGGCCTTCTATCGCGCCTTCAACGACCGCGACTATGAAGCCATGGAACAGATCTGGGCACCGACCGGGGCGATGGTCTGCCTGCATCCCGGCCAGGGTCCCCTGCATGAGCGCGCCGCCATCCTGCGCAGCTGGCAGGGCATCCTCAGCCATCCCGAATCGCCCCGCGTGCGCTGTGTCGACGAATGGGTGGTCGGCCGGGCCGGACTGGCCATTGTGGTTTGCCGCGAGATCCTGGCCAACGGCCAGTTGATGGCGACCAACACCTATGCCCGCACCAGCGAGGGCTGGCGCATGGTCGGCCACCACTCGGGCCCGGTGCCTGCGGTCGAACGGCAGACGACCGCCTCCTCGGCCACCGCGCCACTGCCGGACCCGCGCAAGCTGCACTGAGGCAGGGCTACCGTCCGACCGGAGCGTCGGGGCGGAGAATTCCGGTCAGGCGGGCGTAGGGGATCACGACCCGGTACATGCCCGAGGCGTAGGGCGCCACCTCGTACTGGTTGAAGATCAGCTCCAGCGCAAAAGCCTTGAAGAGATAGCGCTGCGGATCCTTCATCAGCTTGTCGAACTTGGCCGGTTCGAGGGCCTCCGGGAATCCCGGCCGCTCGACGAACTGGCGCTTGAGGTCGTCGCGGGCGATGTTGGCCAGCGTACGCTCCCACTCTGCCGTCGGCTGGAAGATATCGGCCGGCATCACGCTGCGCCCGGTGCGCAGGTCGACCAGGGTCGCGAGCAGGCCGCTCGATCCATGGGCACCGCCGGTGAAGCTGTAGAAGCTGGTGGCGACGGACACACCGTGCATCCCCGGGCGATGAAGCTCGAAGCCCTGCTCGTAGGTCCAGATCTGGCTGTGATCGGTCTTGATGTCCGGCGGAGGCGTCGCACTGTCGGCGCCCTCCCGTGCCCGGGCGGCGAAGGCCTTGTTGACGGCGGAGAAGTCGGCGTCAGCGCCGTCGAACTGCGGATAGCGCGCATCGATCTCGTAGAACGCCGCCTTCACCCGGCCGCGCTTGACCAGGTCGTGCTCGCTGACGAAGGGATAGTCCCCTTCCGCCGCGGCCTTGAGGACGGAGAGGCGCTGCGTGTAGCGCGATGTCAGGCAACGCGTGACCGCGGCGATCTCGCCCGCACAGGCCTTGGCGCGATCGTCGAGCCAGCGCACCTGGTCCCTGATCAGATGCTCCTTGGCAGGCCCCGACAGCCGGTCGATCAGGGCGCCGTAGGCCGCAGAAAGCTCGCGATCAGCTTCACCCAGCTTGTCGTTGCGACAGATCGCGCGCTCGATCGGGCTCGACGCCATCGTGCAGTCGAAGCTCGGCTGCGCCCAGGCAGCGCCCGGGGCGAGCAGAACCGCGACCGCGATGGCGACACGGAGCCTCACACCCGCCTCCACTGCCGCAACCGCCGGACCGCCTCTTCCATCTCGGCCGTCGAGCCGGCAAAGGAGATGCGGAGCGTGCCGGCGCCCCGCGCGCGGTCGAAGTCGACGCCCGGCGTGGTGGCGACGCCCGCCTCCGCCAGCATGCGCCTGCAGAAGTCGCGGCTGTCGTTGGTGAGGTGCGAGACGTCGGCGTAGATGTAGAACGCACCTTGCGCCGGCGTCAGCCGGTCGAGTCTGGCCGCCGGCAGGCCGGCCATCAGCAGATCGCGATTGGTCTTGTAGCGCCGGACGTGGCCGTCGAGCTCGTCGCGGCACTCGAAGGCAGCCAGCGCGGCGTGCTGGCTGAGCGTCGGCACAGAGATGAAGAAGTTCTGGGTCAGCCGCTCGATCGGCCGCACCAGCTCGGGCGGCACGACCAGCCAGCCGACCCGCCAGCCGGTCATCGAGAAGTATTTCGAGAAGCTGTTGACCACGATCGCGTGTTCGGAGACTTCGACCGCCGAGGCGGTGTCACCCTCGTACACGATGCCGTGATAGATCTCGTCGGAGATCAGCCGCACGCCGTGTGCATGGCACCAG
>DASXQC010000839.1:0-8904 GCA_036493235.1 Reyranella sp. | reverse complement strand
CGCCAAGGTGCCGGGCACCGCGCAGGGCCGCTACATGGTTTATACGGGCCCGCGCAAGCTCGCCCACGGCGACAGCCTCGACGACGTGCTGCGCGTGTTCGACAAGAAGCTCAGGCTACTGCTGGGCTGACCGGCCTACTTAGCGGCCGCCGGCCCGTCTTTGGCCGTGGCTGCGCCGATACCGGCACCGACCAGCCCGCCGACCAACACCGGTCCCAGGATCGGCCAGCCCGCCAGGGCCGCGACCGCCAGACCAGAACCAGCGCCGATCGCACCACCGGTGGCGGCACGCTGGCCCCATGTATCGCCGCAGGCCGATACTGACAGCGCGAGCGGCAGCAGAAGCGCCGCGAAGATCTTGGTTTTCATCGTTTTTAGAACCTTAGAGGGACCCCTACCGTGTTCTTTTTAAGGTCCTACGTCAAGATGTGGCCGTAACATGCTGTGATTGATCACAATTCTGCCTCATAGTATTCCGGCTTGAAGCCCACGAGCAATTTTCCGCCAGCTGCCTCCAGCACTGGCCGGCGGATCATGGAGGGCTGCCCCAGCATCAAGGCCACTGCCTTCTTCTCGGTCAGGCCTTCCTTGTCGGCGTCCGGCAGCTTGCGGAAGGTGGTCCCCGACCGGTTCAGCAGGGCCTCCCACCCGACCTTCTTCGCCCAGCCCTCCAGCCGGGCGCGCTCGATGCCGGCCGTCTTGTAGTCGTGGAAAGCGTAAGCTTTCCCCGCCTTGTCCAGCCAGGTGCGGGCCTTCTTCATCGTGTCGCAGTTCTTGATGCCGTAGATCGTAAGGCTCATCGCGTCCCTCGCCGTCGATAAAGAGTGCCGGCCGGCAGGCCCAGCCGCCGGCAGGATTGCACGGCCGGGCTGAACGGCAACACCATCCGATCTGCCAGCGCGCCCAGCAGCCGCACCAATGGCCGCTGCCACGACCGCAGGCCATGGTCATCGCCGAGGCCCAGGCGCTCCCGCACCCAGCCGGGCGTCAGGTCGACGGCCGCGCGGATCAGCAGCCACTGCACAGGCCGCAACAGCCAGGGCACGATTGGTGCACCGTGCATGATGTCGAGGAACTCGAACAGGATCGGCGACGGCTCGAGTCGTCCGCGCATGCCGTCGAACAAGACCTGCCGTTCGGCATTGGAGCGCGGCGAGTCATGGGCGCCGTAGAGCGCAGCGGCCGGCGCACCTTCGGCATAGGCTTGATCGATCTCCACCGGCGTGAGTGTTCGAGCGTAGCGACTGTAGGCCTCGATGAAGCCGTAGGCAGCCGTCGCCTGCACCCAGCGCAGCAGCGTTGGGTCGTTGGCGCGATAAGGCTGGCCGGCGGGCGTCACGCCTTCGACCCGGTCATGCATCCGCACCACGTTGGCGATCATCGGTTCGGCGACGCTGCGCGCGGCGTAGATCGTCATCATCGCCGCCAGGCCGGTGCGCTCCAGCCGGCGCATCGGATCGCGGCGGAAGTCGGTGTGCTCCCACACGCCGGTACGCACCGCCGGCTCGGCCAATTCGAGGATCACAGCCGCGACGCCGCCGATGAACAAGGTCACCGGGTTCTTGAATATCCGCCACGACACCGAGTCGGGTGAGACCAGCGCGTGCTCGCCCGCCGGTTCGACGAACTTCGTCTTGTCGAACGCAGCCAGGCGAAACATCGCCTGTTACCCGGCGAAGTCTCCGGACTTCAGCTCGATCGGCTGGCCGTGCGGCGTGCGATGAGCTGCTCGCTCCCACGCATCGCGATGGCTCGCGAGGTCGGCCGGGGTCGTCACAGCCTTCTCGGCCATCATGCGCTCCAGCGTGACGAGCCAGTGGTGATAATAGGTTTCGCCGGTGTCGGGATCGCCGGCCGCCTGGGCGGCCTTGATCGTCTCGCCCAGCATGGCCGCCCATTCACTCCAGGCGAACAGGCCCTTCTCGTGCAGCGCCAGGGTCATGGCGAAGGCCTGCGCCTGCCATGGCTCGCGGAACACCGGGCCGTCGGCGTCCACCGGCAGGCCGGGATTGGCCGCGAGCGCACGTTTTGCGGCATCGCCGGCCGTCATGTCGCGGCCTCGAGGTAAGGTTCGAAGGCCTCGACCGAGACCACCACGGTCGGATCGGCATCGGCGCCCCACAGGTCGCGACCGTCGAACCGCACCGTGTAGAGCCATTGCGGGTTATCGCCCTGCCCCATCGCCGCACTGTCCGGGAAGACCTGGCAACCGTGCAGGCGCTCGACCACGCCGACATGACCGCGCACGTAGCGCGGCAGACGCGTGTGTCCCTTGGGATGGATGTTGCGCGCCCGCACGCGATCGCCCACCGCGAACTTCGCCGCGCTGTTGGTCTCGCGAAAGAACGTGCCGCGGCGGGTGACTCGGCCGAGATCGCCCACCGTGAACTTCCCGCGCGGCGGCGCCTTGCCGGGCCGCAACGATCGGCCCGCGGCAATCTCGTCGGCATCGGCATAGCCGTAGGCGACCAGAGCCCATTCGCAGCGCGCCAGCCAGCGATGGTAGTAAGACGTGAGATAGCGATCGGGCGGCAGCAACTCGATGCCGTATCGGCCCTGGTCGATGTTCCAGCCACCGTTCGCGCCCATCACCCGGGTCGCAGCCATCACGGCGCCTTCCCACGGGGCATGGAACACCGGCTCGTTTTTCTCCGGCTCGACCCTGCCGAAGCCGTCCATGCCGCCCATGTCGTGGATGCCGTTCATGGCCGCGCTCCCGGGCTGAGCGGCAAGCCGGTGCCGACCATCGAATCGCGAGTCACCAGCGCCGCGAGCTTCTCCTCGCTCCAGCCCTCGGTGCCGGCCGGCCGCATCGGCAGGACCAGGTAGCGGACCTCGGCGGTCGAATCCCACACGCGGATCTCGGTGCGCTCGGGCAGGGTCACGCCGAACTCGCGCAGCACCGCGCGTGGCTCCTTCACCGTGCGCGAGCGATAGGCGAAGGACTTGTACCAGACGGGCGGCAGGCCGAGGACGTCCCACGGGTAACAGGAGCACAGGGTGCAGACGACCATGTTGTGCCGCTCGGGCGTGTTCTCGACCGCCACCAGATGGTCGCCGACCCGGCCGCCCTGGCCGAACGGCGCAGCGGCCGCCGTTGCGTCGGTGAGCAGCGCCTGACGGAAGGCGGGATCGGTCCAGGCGCGAGCGACGACGCGGGCGCCGATATGCGGGCCGATCTTCTGTTCATAGGCCTCGACGATCGCATCGAGGGCCGCTGCGTCGGTGTAGCCCTTGTCGATCAGGATGGTCTGCAGGGCGCGTACCCGGAGGTCGGTTTCCGAGAGTTCCGAGGACTCGTGATCATGGTGATGATGTTCGTGATCGGTCATGGACGGGATGAAACCAGTCTCGCGGCGCTCTGAACAGGGGGTAGATGATCGCGCTGGCGCCACGCCGAGGGCGGCACGCCGACCATCTTCTTGAAAGCGCGGCTGAAGGCGGCCTCCGAGCCGTAGCCGGTCTCGGCGGCGATGGCGGCGATATTGGCGCCACGGCTGAGCAGGCCGGCGGCGATCTGCATGCGCCAGTTGGCGAGATAGTGCATGGGCGGCAAGCCGACCAGCTGGGCGAAGCGCTCAGCCAGCACCGAGCGCGAGGCGCCGGCGTCGCGCGCCAGCTCGTCGATCGTCCAGGGATGGGCCGGCCGGCCGTGCATCAGCGACAGCGCCCGGCCGACAGACGGATCGCGCAGACCCGCGAGCCAGCCCGATTTCTCCGGCGGCAGCGATTCGAGGTGACGGCGCACCACCTCGATGAACATCAGCTCGCTCAGCTTGGCCAGCACACTTTCGCCACCGGCGCGCTTGTTCGCTGACTCGTCGCGGGCGAGGCGGACGAACTCACCGAGCCACGACGTGTCACTGCCGTCGCTGCGTCCGGTCTTGATGATCGGCGGCAGGTTATCGAGCAGCGGATTGAAGGGCTGCGCGTCGCAGGCGAGAAAGCCGCACACCAGCTTGACGGAGGACGGGCCGTCCTCGCCGACGCGCCGGAAGAACGGAAGCGGCCCCGCTGTGGCCGCGTCGAGTTCGGCCTGCGTCACCGGTTGGGCGCGCATGCCGGGCGCGCTCGACATGACATGCGGATCGCCTTTGGTGAAGACGATGATCTCGCCTTCCTCGAGTAGCACTGGCTCCTCGCCGAGCTTCGCCGCGTAGCAGCTCCCGTCGGTGACCACGTGATAGGAGATCAGGTGGCCTGCGCCCGGCAGGATCTTGGGCAGCACCATCTCGCGCGTCGGTTGCTCGGCAACCCACGGCGCAGAAGCGACGACATCGAAGAACGCCGCACCCGTCAGGCGCACCGCCTTCAATACGTCGGAAAGAGCATCTGTTGGCATTTTGGGCCCCGCCCGCCAGCTTGTGCAGCACATGGGCAATTGCAGACGGCGCGTCAAGTATCGCAGACGCCTGATCATTCTCCCGCGCGGCGGCAGGACCTAGATAGGCCCCATCGCGCCTGACGCGATGAGGAGTGTGTCATGGACCTTTACGTCATCCGCCGCCCCGGTGCCTGGGCGAACATGGATGAGCTCAAGGCCGCCGGCGCCAAGTCAGCCCGCATCGGCAACGATGAGATGGCCGACAAGGTGCGCTGGATTCGCAGCTACGTGGTCAAGGAGCCCGACGGCCGCATCGGCACCGTCTGCATCTACCAGGCCCGCGATCCCGAGGCGATCCGAGAGCACGCCCGCAGGGTCGGCATGCCGGGCGACCAGATATTCCCCGTGCTCGATACGATCGTCGTCCGCGACGATCCCGCCAAGCCCCAGCCCTGATCCATTCCCGAAGGAGAACCTCGAAATGAACGTTCAAACCCCCATCCCCACCCCCGACCTTGCCGCCGTGAAGGGCCGCCAGCAGCTCGCCTGGAGTTCGGGCGACTACGCCATCGTCGGCACTACCCTCCAGATCGTCGGCGAGAGCCTGTGCGAGGCGGTTGACCTGCGCAGCAACCAGCGCGTGCTGGACGTCGCCGCCGGCAACGGCAACGCCACCCTCGCCGCAGCCCGTCGCTTCGCTGTTGTCGTCTCGACCGATTATGTATCGGCGCTGCTCGAGCGCGGCGCCGAGCGGGCCAAGGCCGAGCGATTGCCGGTCACCTTCCGGCAGGCCGATGCCGAGGCCTTGCCGTTCGAGGACGCGAGCTTCGACGTCGTGCTCTCGACCTTCGGCGTGATGTTCACGCCGGACCAGGAGCAGGCGGCGCGAGAGCTACTGCGGGTCTGCCGGCGCGGCGGCAGGATCGGTCTGGCCAACTGGACGCCCGACGGCTTCATCGGCCAGCTGTTCAAGACTATCGGCAAGCACGTGCCGCCCGCCCCTGGCGTTCGCTCGCCGGCCCTATGGGGCAGCAAGGCCCATCTCGCAACCTTGTTCGGCCCAAGCGCCTCGATCCGCGCGACCGAGCGGCAGTTCGTCTTCCGCTACCGCTCGCCCGAGCATTGGCTCGAGGTATTCGCGACCTACTATGGCCCGGTGCACAAGGCGCTGGGCGCGCTCGACGGCGGCAAGCGCGCGGCGCTCGAAGCCGACCTGCGCGCCCTGCTCGACACCTTCAACAAAGCCCATGACGGCACGTTCGTGGCCCCCAGCGACTACCTCGAAGTGGTCGTGACCCGCGAGGCCTGACGGAGGCAGACACAAGATGTTCGTGATCCACTCTCCCTTGGCGCTGGCGGCCTTCCACACGGCTGCCAGCCTGATCGGGCTCGTGATTGGTTTGTTCGTCCTGCGCGATCTCTTCGCTTCGCGCCGGCCGGCCGGCCTCGCCGCCCTGTTCCTCGCCACCATGGCGGTCGCCAACCTCTCGGGCTTCCTGTTCCCGTCGAGGCATATCGGCGTCGGCCATGTGTCGGGCGCGATCTCGGTGGCCGCGCTCGCCGTGGCCATCGCGGCCTGCGCGATGCGCTGCATCGGAGGTTGGGCTGCGGCCTACGCCGCCGGCGTCGTCACCCTGCTCTACTGCGATGCCTTGATCGCGGTGTTCATGGTGTTCGTCCGGGTGCCGTTCCTGCACCAGGCCGGACAGGGATCGGTGCTCGGCATCCAACTGCTGGTGCTCGGCATCTTCGTCGGACTCGGCCTGCGCGCGGTTGCGTCCTTCCATCCGGACGGAAGCCATGATCCCGGTTTGGTCACAGTCTGGCGCGGCGGCCGCCCGTTCGATACGTGATCGCGCGAATCGCGAGCAACTTCGTCGTGGGGGATTCGTTTTCCCCGCGGCCAATGGTTTGTTGCCGCCTGGACCAGCAGGCCAGCCGATACAGGCGGCTCAATCATGAGAGGAATGCCCCCATGAAAACCATCGTGAAAGCTGCGGCCATCGCCGCCCTGACGGGCACTACCGCCTTCGGCGCCGCCAAGGCGGCGGACGTCAACGTGACCTTCGATCCGGGCACCGTCGCCTATGGCTACAGCGACGGATACTGGGCGCGGGACCATGTGTGGCACAAGTGGGAGAAGCCCGAGTACGTCGAGACGTACCGGAAGGTCCCGAACGCCCACTACTACGAGTACAAGCATGATCGCGACGCCAACATGGGTTGGCGCGGCGAAGTCATCGTCAAGTAAGTTTGCGTCGGACGAGCGTAGCCGGCGGGCCTTCGGGCCCGCCGGTTCTCGTTTGGGGTCAAGGCCGCCGTGAACGCCTGATCCTTCAAAAGCCACAAAGTGTTCCGACTGAGGAGAAGGGTGTGAACAGGAGACGTTCATCATGCCCCTCTCCCCGCCCAGTTCCCTGAAAGTCCTCGTCATCGGCGCCAGAACCGGTGGCCTGTGCCTTGCGCACGGCCTGCACACTCGCGGTATCGACGTTCGGCTGTTCGAACGCGATGTCACGCCGACCGACCGCATCCAGGGCTACCGGCTGAATATCAGCGCGACCGGCAACCGCGCCTTGGAAGCCTGTCTGCCGCCTGACAACTACCGGCGCTTCGTCGAAGCGTCGGCAAAGTCGAGCACCGGCGTTTCCTTTTTCGACGAGCACCTGAACCGGTTGCTGGCGGTCGACACGCCCAAGGTCGATCGCCTGTCGGTCGAACGCGAACGACCGGTCAGCCGCCTTGCGCTGCGCAAGGTGCCTGCTGGATGGCGGCGATCGTCTGATCGATTTCGGCCGCACCTTCGAACGATACGAGGACGGTGCCGATGGCGAGATCATCGCGCATTTCGAAGAAGGATCCAGCGAGCGCGGTATGCTGATGGTGGGCGCCGATGGCGCGGGCTCGCGCGTGGCGCGGCAACTGCTGCCCGGCGCCGGCCGCATCGACACCGGAATTGTCGCGATCTCCGGCCGCTTCGCGCTCGACGACCAAGCCCGCCGCGAGACGCCAGCCGCGGTGTTCCGCGGGCCCACGCTGATCATGGGGCCTGCCGGCGTCTTCATGTTTGCCAGCGCCGTCGAATACCCGCCGGAGGCAAAGCCGATCTACGACACCGACGAGTACGTCATGTGGGGCATCTCGGCGCGGCGCCGGGATTTCGGGCTCGACCGATCTCCCGACAGCCTCGACCCCGAAGCCGCGCGCCGGCTCGCGCTGCGCCACACCGAGGGCTGGGCCCCGGCGCTGCGGCGGATGATCGAGCGGGCCGACCCGGCTTACATGACCGCCTTTGCGGTCAAGACCGCTGCGGAGGTCGGGCCGTGGCCGACCCGCAACGTCACCCTGCTGGGCGGTGCGCTGCACAACATGACGCCGTTCCGGGGCATGGTGGCCAACGCTGCTCTCTATGACGCGCAGCTTCTTGCGGAGGCACTTGTCGGCGTCGCCGAAGGACGGCATGCACTGCTGCCCGCTCTTGCGGCCTACGAACGCGACATGATCGAGCATGGCTTCGCGGCCGTCCGCGGCTCGCTCGGCGACATGAACCGGCTGCATGCGAAGTCTGGGCTTCAGCGCTTCGTGACCAAGGCGTTCTTCCGCCTCGTCGACATTGCGCCGCCGTTGCAACGCGCCCTTTGCGGCACTCGATAGATTTGCTCTGGGGCCGCGACCGCCTCAAGATGGCGGCGAAACAGTAAGGAACGACGCGTGCCCTCTCCTATCCCACAGCCGGTCGCCGGGTCGCTGACGCGCGCCGCCATCTTCCTCATCGTGACGATGAATGACGGAGCCGAGGAGACCGTGCGGGGTTTGTGCGCCGACATGGCGGCCCTCCAGCGCGCCGTGGGCTTTCGCGACCTCGATGGCCGGCTGTCGTGCGTCACCGCCTTCGGCTCGGACGCCTGGGACCGCCTGTTCGGCACGCCCAGGCCGCAGGAACTGCATCCCTTCAAGGAAATCCGCGGCCAGCATCACGCCGTCGCGACGCCGGGCGACATCCTGTTCCACATCCGCTCCAGCCGTATGGATCTGTGTTTCGAATTGGCGACACAGATCATGGCGCGCCTCGGCGGCGCGGTCTCGACTGCTGACGAGGTGCACGGCTTCCAGTACTTCGACGCTCGCGACCTGCTGGGCTTCGTCGACGGGACGGAGAACCCGGTGGACCAGGCCGCCCTCGACGCCACCGTCATCGGCGAGGAAGACGCGGCGTTCGCTGGCGGTAGTTACGTGATCGTCCAGAAATACCTGCACGACCTGAAGGGCTGGGATGCCGTGCCCGTCGAGCAGCAGGAGAAGATCATCGGCCGGACCAAGCTGTCCGACATCGAGCTTGACGATTCCGTTAAACCCACCTCGGCGCACAGCGCCCTGACGACGATCGTCGAGAACGGCGAAGAGCTGCAAATCGTGCGGGCGAACATGCCGTTCGGCGAGGTCGGCAAGGGCGAGTTCGGCACCTACTTCTGCGGCTATGCCCGCTCGCCGCGCCGGATCGAACTGATGCTGGAGAACATGTTCGTCGGCAAGCCGCCTGGCAACTACGACCGACTGCTCGATTTCAGCCGGGCCGTGAC
>DASXQC010000838.1:0-2811 GCA_036493235.1 Reyranella sp. | reverse complement strand
AAATACGGCGATCCGCTGGGCAAGGAGGCGGTCCCCATCCGGGCCGCCATGCGGCGGCAGTTCTACCCTGATACCGACGACTGGAAGGAGGCGGTGCTGTTCCGCGGCCACCAGATCGTGCGGCAGGCGATCGCCGGAGTTCAGAGGGGCGCAATCTAGCGCGCACTGGGGACAAAAAGCCGGTACAACGTCGCGATGCGGGTCTTGTTAGCGCTGGTCGCGTTCGCGATCGTGACCGCGCTCAATCTTCTGTGGTGGTGGGTGCCGAACCGGCCGGTCGAGATTGCCGGCTGGACCGACGCGCCCCTGCAGAGCGTGTCGTTCGCGCCCTACCGGCCGGGACAGAGCCCGCTCACACGTACGTTCCCGACGACCGAGCAGATCGACCAGGACCTCAAGCGCCTGCAGGGCAAGGTGCGCGCAGTGCGCACGTACTCGGCCGGTGAAAACCTCGAGGCGGTGCCGCAGCTCGCCGGCAAGTACGGCCTAAAGGTCTGGCACGGCGCCTGGCTGAACGACAACGACAAGGAGAACCTCGAGCAGATCAACCTGCTGATCGACCACGCCAACCGCTATCCCGACACGATCGAGCGGGTGATCGTCGGCAACGAGGTGCTGCTGCGCCGGGACCTGACCGCCAACCAGCTGCGCGGCTACATCCGCCAGGTGAAGAGCCGGGTGAAGCAGCCGGTGACCTACGCCGACGTCTGGGAATTCTGGCTGCGCAATCCGCAGCTCGCCGACGAGGTCGACTTCATCACCATCCACCTGCTGCCCTACTGGGAGGACGAGCCGATCGGGCTCGACCGCCGCGAAGCCGACGGTTCCCTGCGCATCGAGAATCACATCAAGGCGATTTACAAGCGCGTGCAGGACCGCTTCCCCGGCAAGAAGATCGTGATCGGCGAGACCGGCTGGCCGAGCGACGGTCGGATGCGCTCGGACGCGCGGCCGGGCCGGGTCGAGCAGGTGCGCTACTTCTCGATCTTCCGCGCGCTCGCCGAGAAGGAGCACTTCGACTACAACATCGTCGAGGCCTTCGACCAGCAGTGGAAGGCGCGCCAGGAGGGCACGGTCGGTGCCGCGTGGGGCCTGCTCGACGCCTGGCGCCACGACAAGTTCCAGCTCGGCCAGCCGGTCAGCGCCGAGCCGCACTGGCGCATGCTGTTCGCGCTCTCGTCGCTGCTGACGGCGCTCCTGATGCTGGCCTTCGCGAGCTGGCGCCGCAAGCCGCCGGCGCGCTCGATCGCGATCTTCGCCCCGTTCGCCCAGATGGTGGCGACGGCATACGTCCAGTCGGTCTGGATCGACCTTTCCCGCACTTTCTATTTCGAGAAGGTAATGGGCATGGCTTTCTGGGCGATCCTGCTCGGCGCCTTCAGCTACGCCCTGCTGCGCGGCATCGCCGACAGCCTGACCCGGCGGATGGCCGACGCGTCGCTCTACGGCGCCCGTGTGCGCGAATCGTGGCAGGCGTGGCGCGAGCTGCCACGCTTTCGCATCCTGCAGCGCGTCGACCTGATGCTGCAGCTGCTCTATCTCGCGCTGACCGGGCTCTGCATCTTCTACCTGATCGTCATCACCATCGACTGGTACGACGGCGTCATCCGCTTCGGCGACACCTTTTTCCGCCAGATCTGCATCGACGGCCGCTATCGCGACTTTCCGATCTGGAGCTTCGTCATTCCGAGCCTCGTACTGATGGCCTGGAAGATCATGACCGTGCTGCGCAAGGAGAAGGTCGCGCGGCACGAGCGGATCATGCGGGCGCTCTCGTTCGGCCGCCTGCTGGGCTACGACGGCAAGCCGGGCTATGTGCGGATGACCAGGTCATTCAGCCGGATGAGGCCGATCCTGCCGGAAATAGCGTTGTCGTCGATGCTGATCCTGTGGGCGATCGCCATGGTGATCACCGAGGGTGCGATCAAGCTCTACGACGGCGGAGCGGGCGGCTTCGTCTCGGCCGACGGCGGGCGCTGGGTGATCCGCACCCTGTTCTGGAACACACAGGCCAACTGGTTCGCCTTCCTAGCGCTGGTGATGGCCGTTCCCTACCTTGCGACGATCTATATCTCCCTGCGCGAACCGCTGGCAGAACCGCCGCCGGACTCCTATACCTCCAAGTGGTAGGACCAGGAGTTTCCCGATGGATATCAAGGGCGAGTATCGGATCGAGGCGCCGCGCGAGAAGGTGTTCGCCGCGCTGAACGACGCCGAGGTGCTGAAGGCCTGCATCCCGGGCTGCGAATCGCTCGAGAAGCTCTCGGATACCGAAATGACCGCCAAGGTCCGGTTGCGCATCGGCCCGGTAAGCGCCGCGTTCAGCGGCAAGGTCACCCTGTCCGATATAGATTCGCCCAACGGCTACAAGATCTCGGGCGAAGGGCAGGGCGGCGTCGCCGGTTTCGCCAAGGGCGGCGCCGTCGTGAAGCTCACCGAGGACAGCGGCGCTACCCTGCTGGCGTACGAGGTCGACGCCCAGGTGGGCGGCAAGATTGCGCAGGTAGGCGCCCGATTGATCCAAGGCACCGCGCGGAAACTGGCCGACCAGTTCTTCAGCAAGTTCGCCGAGAACGTTGGCGCGCCGCCGCCGGCCGCCGCGGCCGAGTCCGCCTGATGGTGATGCCCAACGATCCGCCGCCGCCCGTGCCGCGCGATGCGGCCGAGCGCGGCATGAAACACTGGACCGTGATCGGCATCGGCGCGGCGATCCTGATCATCGTGTTCCTGATCAGCCGATAAAGCGTTTCCGCTGGAAACGCGTCCGAAGCGTTATCCGTAATCCGCAATTCGCTTGACCGGCGGCTGACA
>DASXQC010000837.1:0-1930 GCA_036493235.1 Reyranella sp. | reverse complement strand
TGGTGGCGCTCGCCACTGTAATATGGGCAGGGCTTGCCCTGCCCGCCATGGCGCAGACCACTTTGCGCATGGTGCCGCACGCCGACATCAAGATCCTCGACCCGATCTGGACCACCGCGCTGATCACCCGAAATTTCGGGTACATGGTCTACGACACGCTGTTCTCGACCGATGCCGACCTCAAGGTCCAGCCGCAGATGGCGGAGAAGTACACCGTCTCTCCCGACAAGATGACCTGGACCATCACGCTGCGCGACGGGCTGCTGTGGAGCGACGGCACGCCGGTCACCTCCGACGACTGCATTGCCTCGATCAAGCGCTGGGGCGCGCGAGACTCCTTCGGCCAGGCGCTGCTGAAGTCGACCGGCGAGCTGAAGAAGATCGACGACAAGACCTTCGCCATCGTGCTCAAGGAGCCGTTCGGCCTGGTGCTCGACGCGCTGGGCAAGATCTCCTCGAACGTGCCGTTCATGATGCCCAAGCGCGTCGCCGAGACCGATCCCTTCAAGCAGATCAACGACTACACCGGCTCGGGCCCCTTCATCTTCAAGCAGGACGAATGGAAGCCCGGCGACAAGGTGGTGTTCGTGAAGAACCCCAAGTACAAGCCGCGCAACGAGCCGCCCTCGATGCTGGCCGGCGGCAAGGTGGCCAAGGTCGATCGCGTCGAATGGCTCGCCATGCCCGATCCCAACACCGCCGCCAACGCGCTGCTCGCCGGCGAGATTGACCTGATCGAGGCGCCGCCGCCGGACCTCTTCCCGCTCTTCAAGGCCGACAAGAACGTCGCGCTCTATGGCTGGAACGAATCGGGCAGCCAGATCGTCATGCGCTTCAACTGGCTGCATAAGCCGTTCGACAACGTGAAGATCCGCCAGGCGGCGATGTATGCGATCGCCCAGGAGCCGATGCTGCAGGCCCAGGTCGGCGATCCGGCGATCTACAAGGTGTGCAACGCGCCGTTCATCTGCGGCACGCGCTACGGCAAGGAATACGGCGATCTGCTGATCAAGCCCAACCTCGCCAAGGCCAAGGAGCTGCTGAAGGAAGGCGGCTATGACGGCACGCCGGTGCTGATGATGCATCAGACCGACCTGCAATCGTCGAACAACATCCAGCCGGTCGCCAAGCAGCAGCTCGAGGCGGCGGGCTTCAAGGTCGACATGGTCGACATGGACTGGCAGAGCGTGGTCTCGCGCCGTTCGCGCAAGGAACCGGTCGCGCAGGGCGGCTGGGACATCTTCTTCACCACGAACATCGCCCTCGATTCGAACAATCCCGGGTTCAACAGTTTCGCCTCGGGCGCCTGCGACAAGGCGTGGTTCGGCTGGCCGTGCGATCCCGAGATCGAGAAGCTGCGCGACGCCTTCCTGCGTGAGCAGGATCCGGACAAGCAGAAGGCGCTGGGCCTCGCGATCTCCGACCGCGCGATCGAGCAGGGCTTCTTCGTCCCGGTCGGCCTGTACAAGGCGTTCGGCGCCTATCGCAAGGACCGCCTCGAAGGCTGGCTCCAGTCGCCGGTCCCGGTGGTATGGAACATCAGCAAGAAGACGAAGGACTGAGGAAAGATCCCTCGGCCTCGCCTCGGGATGACAACGATGCTGTCATCCCGAATCGCGCGGGGTAATTCCCGCGCTTTAGCGAGGGATCCTTCGGTGGTAGCCGAGTGATGAATAAATTACTTAAAGTGACTGGAAACAGTTGGGAGGCCCACTAAGTAACCTCATGTAGGTTCCAAATCGTAACTACTGGAATTCTCCTATGACCACCCCGACCCCCGAGCCGCCAGCGGTCCCCCATGAAGGCGGCGCTGCCTGCCCTATGGACTACATCCTGCGCATGCTGATGGGCCCGTGGACGACGTACATCGTCTACAACCTGCGCGCCTACGGCCCGCAGCGCTTCGGCGAGCTGAAGCGCCGGGTCGCCG
>DASXQC010000836.1:0-1766 GCA_036493235.1 Reyranella sp. | reverse complement strand
GATCTCGGCATGGGCGAGGCGGCGGGGCCGGCCGAGCTCCATCCCTTCAACATCCGCGTGCGCGACAAGCGCGAGCGCTGGGAGGAGGCGGTCAAGGCGATCGTGCCGATGTTCAGCAAGGAGAGCTGGGAGTTCCACGGCGAGTACTACGACTTCCCGGCGCGCAACGTGATTCCCAAGCCGATGCAGAAGCCGCATCCGCCGTTGTGGGTCGCCTGCTCCAATATCCAGACCATCGGCAAGGCCGGCGACTGGGGCATGGGCGCGCTGGGCTTCACCTTCGTCACGCCCGAGGCGGCGCGCGCCTGGGTGCACAAGTATTACAACAACCTCCTGAACAACTCGCAGAAGCTCACCGACTATCCGAGCAATCCCAACGTCGCGATGGTGTCGGGCTTCATGTGCGCCGCCACCGACGAGGAGGCCGAGGCCAAGGCGGCCGGCTGGACGTTCTTCATCTTTGCGCTGAGCTACTACGGTCGCAAAGGCGTCGATGCGCCCGGCACGTCCGACCTCTGGAAGGAGTACCAGAGCTGGAAGGGCGGGCCCGAGGAGAAGAAGGCGCTGGAGTCGGGCCTGATCGGCTCACCCGAGACGATCCGCAAGAAGCTGCGGCAGTTCCAGCAAAGCCGGGTCGACCAGGTGATCCTGCTCAACCAGGCCGGTAAGACCAGCCACCAGGACATCTGCGATTCGCTCGAGCTGTTCGCGACAGAGGTGATGCCCGAGTTCCATGCCGCCGAAGCCGAGCATGCAGCGTGGAAGGAGAAGGTGCTGAACCGCGAGATCGTGCTCGAGGAAATCGACGTCCAGAAGTACGACATCTACAGCCACCAGAACGAGCATATCGTCCGTCTCACGCCCGAGCAGCTCAAGGCCAAGATGGCCGAGAAGGAAGCCGCGGCGAAGCGGGCTTGATCTTCATTGGACCGCGCGCATCCTGCGCTTTCATGAGCGGGCTGGAAGCCCGCGGTCCAATGATCAGATCGGTAGCCTGTTCAAGATCGGTCGCGGCATGTGGCGCACGATCAGCATGATGTAGCGCCACAGCTTGGGGGCGTAGACCTCGACCTTGCCGCGGCGGATGGCGTCGACCGTGATCTTCGCCACCTCCTCGGCCGAGGCGAGCCGCTGGCCAGCCTGCTTCATGTGCGTCGTCATCGCCGTGTCGGTCGGGCCGGGCTTGATCAGCACGACCTTCACGCCGGTGCCGACCAGGCGATGGTCGAGGCCCTGGGCGTAGCGCGTCAGCAGCGCCTTGGACGCTCCGTAGATGTAGTTGGCGCGTCGTGTCACATCGCCCGCGACCGAGCCGATGATGGCGATCGTGCCGCGCCGGGCCGCGACGAACGGGCCGGCAAAGGCCTCGGCGAACAGCACCGGTGACACGGCGTTGACCTGCAGGATCTGGTCGGCGGTGGCCATGTCGGCCTTATGCTGGTCGAGCGGCATCCAGCCGTGCGCGATCAACACGATGTCGACCGGCCCTTCGGCGATCGTTGAGTCCGCGAATGCCTTGATCGCGGCGGCGTCGTGAAACTCTGGCTTCGCGAGCGTCGCCGAACGTGCGCCGCGCGCCTTGAGGTCGGCGGCGATGCGCTCGAGCTTGGGCGTGTCGCGCGCCATCAGCACGAAGTCGGCGCCCTCGACGGCCCATATCCGGCAGCAATGCTCGGCGATGCCCGAGGTCGCTCCGATCACGACGATCTTCATGGCGGTCCTCTTCAGAAGCCCATCAGCCGGCGCGACATGCCCGAGCTCATGCC
>DASXQC010000835.1:0-4784 GCA_036493235.1 Reyranella sp. | reverse complement strand
CCCTTGCCGTCGATCGGGTTGCCGAGGCCGTCGACCACGCGGCCGAGCAGGCCCTTGCCGACCGGCACGTCGACGATGGCGCCGGTGCGCTTGACCGTGTCGCCCTCGCGGATCGTCGTGTCGTCGCCGAAGATCACGACGCCGACATTGTCGCGCTCGAGGTTCAGCGCCATGCCCTTGATGCCGCCGGGGAACTCGACCATCTCGCCGGCCTTGACGCTGTCGAGGCCGTAGATGCGCGCGATGCCGTCACCGACGGAGAGGACCTGGCCGACCTCGGCGACTTCGGCCTCGGTGCCGAAGTTGGCGATCTGCTGCTTCAGGATCGCAGAGATCTCGGCGGCACGGATATCCATTAGGCAACTCCCTTCATGGCAAGCTGCAAGCGCTGCAGCTTGCTGCGGATGGACGAATCGAACAGGCGCGAACCGACTTTCACGACGAGACCGCCGAGAATGTCCGGGTTGACATGCGCATCGATGGAAACCTTGGCACCGCCCAGCACGCCGCGCAGCGCGTCGGTGAGCTGCTGTAGCTGCTGCTCGGAGAGCGCCACGGCCGACGTGACGACGGCGCTGGTTTCGCCGCGGCGGCGCGCCAGCTCGGCAAGATAGGCGGCGGCCATCGCCGGCAGCTCGCGCGCGCGGCCGTTGTGCGCGACGGTGCCGATGAAGTTGCGGGTCAGGCCGACGATGCCGGCGGCGTCGAGCACCGCGAGCAGAGCCTTGCCTTGCAACTCTCGACCGATCACCGGGCTCGCGATCAGGCGCACGAGCTCCGCACTTTCGGCGAGAAGCTTCTTGAAGGTATCGAGATCCTGCGCGACCTGGTCGAGAGCTTTGGCGTTATCCGCCAGCTCGAAAAGGGCGCTGGCGTAGCGTCCGGCAACGCCGGTCGTGGCTGCAGTTGACACGATACGAGCCTCTCCCTGCCCAAATCGCGGGCCGGCAAGTCCTTGAATTCCCCGTGCTTTTTCCAGGGTACAGAATGACCCCTCCCCGGAAAAGCGCGCGTTGCTACCATGCGTCCCGACCGCGCGCAAGGTTGCCAAAAGCCCGTATTACCTGCCTTTTCAGCGCGTTCTGTCACAGGAAGGAATAGGGATCGACGTCGATCTGCAATCGGACTGAACCCGGCAGGCCGATCTGTGCCAGCCAGGCATGCAACAAGGGCTGGATCGCCGTCTCCCGGCTGGTCTTCAACAGAAACCGCCGCCGGTGCCGGCCGCGCAGCAGGGCCATCGGCGCCACCGAGGGGCCAAGGATCGTGACCCCGTCCAGGTGGGGCGCCCGGCGGGCGATGGCGGTGCAGACATTGTCCACAGCGGCCGGATCAGGGCCGGAAACGATCAGCGAGGCCAGCCTTCCGTAGGGCGGCATTCCAGCGCCCGACCGGCCGGCCAGCTCGGCCGAGACGAACCGGTCGCGGTCGTTGGCGACCAGGGCCTGCATCACCGGGTGCTCGGGGGTGTGGGTCTGGATCAGGGCCCGGCCCGGCCGCTCGTGGCGGCCGGCGCGGCCCGCGACCTGATAGAGGAGCTGGAAGGTCCGCTCGGCCGCCCGCAGGTCGCCACCGTTCAGGCCGAGATCGGCGTCGATCACGGCGACCAGCGTCAAATTCGGGAAGTGATGGCCCTTCGCGGCCATCTGGGTGCCGATCAGGATGTCGATCTCGCCGGCCTCCATGCGCTCGACCGCGGCGGTCGCCTCTTCCCGGTTCATCAGCGAGTCCGACGTGAACAACTCCACGCGCGCCTCGGGAAAGAAGGTGTGCGCCTCCTCGGCCAGCCGCTCGACGCCCGGGCCGCAGGCGACCCAGTTGTCGGCCACGCCGCAGTTCTTGCACGCAAGCGCCGGCGGCTCGGTGTAGCCGCAATGGTGGCAGACCAGCTGGCGGCGGAAGCGATGCTCGACCAGCCAGGCCGAGCATTGCGGGCATTCGATGCCCTTGCCGCAGGAGCGGCAGAGCGTGATCGGCGCATAGCCGCGGCGATTGAGGAACAGGAGAGTCTGCTCGCCGGCGGCCAGCGTCTGCTTCATCGCCTCCAGCACGGGCGGCGACAGCCAGCGGCCGCGCTCGGGCGGATAGCGCTTGAGGTCGACCGCCTTGACGGTCGCGAGCTGGTTGCCGCCGTGCCGCGCCGGCAGATGCAGCGCGCCATAGCGGCCGGCGCTCACGTTCATCACGCTTTCCAGCGACGGCGTGGCCGAAGCCAGGACGACCGGCGCGCCAACCAGGCGGGCGCGCACCACCGCCATGTCGCGCGCGTTGTAGCAGACGCCGTCTTCCTGCTTGAACGAGGTATCGTGCTCCTCGTCGACCACGATCAGGCCGAGAGTGGCGAACGGCAGGAACAACGCCGAGCGCGCCCCCACGACCACGCCAATGCGGCCTTCGGCGATCGCCCGCCACGTCTCGCGCCGCTCGAGACTGGTCAGGCTCGAATGCCACGCCGCGGGCGAGCAGCCGAAGCGATCCTCGAAGCGCCGCAGCCACTGCGCGGTCAGCGCGATCTCCGGCAACAGCACCAGCACCTGGCTCTTCGCTGCGAGTGCGGCGGCGATCGCTTCGAAATAGACTTCGGTCTTGCCCGCACCGGGCACACCATCGAGCAGGGTCGCCGAGAAGGCGTGATCCTTCACCTTGGCGATCAGCCCGTCAGCGGCGACCTTCTGCTCGGCCGACAAGGTCGGGCCCTCGCGCACGCCGTCGGGTTGCGGGAACGAGCGCCGCATCGGCCGCTTGATCGCGTCGAGCAACCCCGCCGACGCCATGGTCTTGACGACCGACGTTCCGACGCCAGCGATATGCGCCAACTCGGCAGCCGCCATCGCCGGTCCGTCCTTCAGCGCCTCCAGCACGCGCCGGCGCGCGGCGGTCAGTTTCAGCGTGTCGCCTGCAGCGTCGACCGCAGGGCGATAGACCAGTTCCGTACGCGGCGCCTCGAGCGCCGAGGGCGAGCTCATCGCCATGCGCAACACCGCGCCGGGCGGTGACAGCGTGTAGGCCGCGACCCAGTCGACGAAGCGGCGCAGCGCGTCGGACATCGGCAGGGCCGGCAGCACATCGATCACATCCCGCAGCTTGGCTGCGGCGACCTCGCCGGTGCCCTCTCCCCACACCACGCCCAGGGTTTCCCGCTTGCCCAGCGGCACGATGACGAACTGGCCGGGTGCAACGTCGAGCCCGTCCGGGACGCTATAGTCATAGGCGTCGGCCAGCGGCAGCGGCAGCAAGATACGCACCGTGCGCGGTGCGGCTGCTTCTGCTAGACATTGTGCGACGGACGCCTGCGAACCACCGGCCATTGGAAAAGCTTATATGAAGTTCTTCGTCGATACTGCCGACGTGGCGGAGATCAAGGACCTCGCCGCTTCCGGGCTGCTCGACGGGGTGACCACCAACCCCTCGCTGATCATGAAGTCCGGCCGGCCGCTGCTCGAGTTGATCAAGGAGATCTGCGCCATCGTCCCCGGCCCGGTCAGCGCCGAGACGGTCTCGACCGACCACAAGACGATGCTGGAGGAAGGCAGGAAGCTCGCCAAGCTCGCCAGGAACGTGGCGGTCAAGGTGCCGCTCACGCCGGACGGCCTCAAGACCTGCAAGGTGCTGCGCTCCGAGGGCATCATGGTCAACGTGACGCTCTGCTTCTCGGCCGCCCAGGCGCTGCTGGCGGCCAAGGCCGACGCCACCTTTATCTCGCCCTTCATCGGCCGCATCGACGACAACGGCCATGACGGCGTCCAGCTGATCGCCGAGATCATGACGATCTACCGGCAGTACCCGCACTTCAAGACCGAGGTGCTGTGCGCCTCGATCCGCCACAGCCAGCACGTCATCCAGTGCGCCAAGCTCGGCGCCCATGTCGCGACCCTGCCGCCCAACGTCCTGCGCAGCCTGTTCAAGCATGTGCTGACCGACAACGGGCTGAAGGCCTTCCTCGACGACTGGAAGAAGACAGGGCAGTCCATCCTATGAGCGGCGATGGCACCGTCAGCGCGCCGGACGGCTCGGGCCGGCAGATCAAGCTGATCACCGCCGACGACGTCGTGGCGTACCTCAAGGCCCATCCGGACTTCTTCGAGAAGAACCATGAGCTGGCCGCCGAGCTGGCGCCGCGCGTCCAGAGCCCCGGCGTGATCGACATGCAGCAGGCGATCCTGAAGCGCCTGCGCACCGAGATCGACAAGCTCAAGAACGAGCGCACCGAGATCATCGCCAATTCCAAGCAGAACCAGATCGTGCAGAACCGCATCCAGGCGGCGGTGATCTCGATTATCCAGGCGACGACCTTCGAGAAGATGATCCATGTCGTGACGCACGAGCTGCCCGAGCTGCTCGACGTCGACTTCATCACGCTGGCGATCGAGGCCAATGCCGACGCGCCCAAGCGCGCGCCGGTGCGCGGCGTCTACGTGCTGGCGCCGGGTGCCATCGATGCCGCGATCGGGCCCGACCAGCACGCCCGCCTGCGCTCGAATATCGCCGGCGAAGACGCCTTCTTCGGCGAGGTCGCGCGCCTCGTGAAGTCCGATGTGCTGATGCGCCTCAAGGTGTCGTCGGGCTCGCCCGATGCCGTGATGTGCTTCGGCGCACGCGACGGCGAGGCGTTCGGCCCCGACATGGCGACCGAGCTGCTGTTCTTCCTGGCCAAGGTGCTGGAAAACACCATCCGCGCCTGGCTCGATTTGCCTGAATGAAATTCAGGCAAATCGTGTCCCGAGCGAAGCGGCGCGCAGCGCCGCGCAGCCGAGGGATCTTTTTTCGCCGCCGCTTCTCCCGGA
>DASXQC010000834.1:0-1940 GCA_036493235.1 Reyranella sp. | reverse complement strand
ACGAGAATGGCAGGCAGCATCCGATGACGATGCAGAAACAAGCGAGGTTCAGTCCGAGAGAGCCGGTTACCTGCCAGGCCAGGAGCACCGCTAGCAACTGCTCCTGATCGTCGCCATCCGCGAACTGGCCGCCGACGTTAGCGTGCAGCAGGGCTCGGCCGATTTGGATATGACTCCGTCATGGCTTTCATTACCACGTTCAAGAACGTACTCGGCAAGCCACCGGCCAAGTATCTCAGCAGCATCGCACAGAGCAGTGGCTCTGCTTTCGTCAGCTAGACTTGGCGATCTTCGCGGCGATACATCGCCGCTGCCCGTTCGACCAGCGTCCTGCGGTCGATCTTGTTGGTGCCGGCGAGCGGCAGCTCGGTCACGAACCAGACCGCGCGCGGATGGGCGTAGGCCGGGCCGTTGTCGAGCGCGAAGCGGCGCAGCGAGTCCTCGCTGGGCGTCGTGCCGGGCCTGGGGACGACGAAGGCGACCGGCAGCTGGTACTTGATCTCGTCGGCCACCGGAACGACGCAGACCTGCGCCACGTCGGGGTGACGGCCCAGCAGCTTCTCGACCTCGCCGGGATAGACGTTCTCGCCGCCGCACTGGAACATGTCGTCGGCTCGGCCGACGAAGAAGTAGAAGCCGTCGACGTCGCGCCGCATCACGTCGCCGGTATCGTACCAGCCGTCGATCAGGCGCTTCTTCGTGTCGGCCTCGCGGTTATAGTAGCCGCTCATCAGCGCCGGCGTGCGGATGTGCAGCACGCCTTGGCCGGCGTCGCCGCCCACCAGTCTCAGATCGACGCCCTTGCGTTGATGGCCGAGCGCTCCCATCGGCTTGGGCTTGCCGTCGGGATGCGGGCCGAAGGCGATCGGGCCCGATTCGGTGGTGCCCCAGCTGTTGGCCGTCTCGGCCTTCGGGAACAACCGGTGCATCTGCGCGAAGAACTCGGCCGTCGAGGGCGCGGAGCCGGTCACCGCGGTGGTGACGGAAGTGAGGTCGGCCTTGGCCAGTTCTTCGGTCTCGCGCATCACCAGCGCCAGCATGGTCGGCACCGAGGTGATCATCGCCACGCGATAGCGGTCGATGGCGCGGATGTAGCCCTTCGCCGTGAAGGACGTCATCAGCACGATCGTGCCGCCGTTCACCATCACCAGCTTGGCGCTGAACAGGCCGTTCATGTGGAACAAAGGTGCCGCGATCAGCACCGACTTGCCTTCCATGGCCGGCCGCTGCTCGGGCGTGCAAGTGGTCGCCCAGACATAGCCGCCATGGCTGAGCGGCACGCCCTTCGGGAGTCCGGTCGAGCCCGAGGTGTAGAGCACCATCGCCGTCTCTTCCGGTTTCATCTCGACAGGCGCGAAAGGGCCGGGGTCGAGCAATGCATCGAGCTCGGCCATGACGAGGGTTGGCACCAGTTCACGCACCAGCGGGGCACGCTCGTCGTCGGCGACGGCGAACTTCACCGCGGAGTCTTTCATGATGTGCGCTACGGTCTCGCGCGGCAGCTTGTGGTTGACGCAGACCGAGACCAGGCCCGCCGCCATGGTCGCCACGTACAGCACCAGGTAGTCGGCGCTGTTGGCGGCGACGATGGCGACCGCCTCGCCGCGCTTCAGCCCGTGCTTCAGCAGCCCGCGGGCGAGCGCGGCGATCCGCGCCCGCGCTTCGCCCCAGGTGAGCCGCAGCTCCTCGCCGGCCTTGGGAGAGAGCTGGATGATGAAATCGCGATCGTCGGGCGCGCTGGGGTCGAGGATGGCGGCGAGGTTGCTGATGGTCATGGGGGAGCCATGCTATGCACAGAGTGCACTACAGGGGAGTCATTCATGGCCAAGCAGGTGTTCCGCGACGGCACGGAAGTCGTGGGCTTTTACGCCCGCACGCTGAGGAGCGGGCCGTTCGTCTTCGTGTCCGGCACGACCTCGCTCGATTCCAAGGGCCGGGTG
>DASXQC010000833.1:0-8176 GCA_036493235.1 Reyranella sp. | reverse complement strand
CAGGATGTGCAGGCGGCCGTCCTTGGCCTGGCCCAGCGCCACCCGCATGATCTCCTCGTTGATCGAGGTGATCTTGATGTCCATCTGCAGCGCGGTGATGCCGCGCTCGGTGCCGGCGACCTTGAAGTCCATGTCGCCGAGGTGATCCTCGTCGCCCAGGATGTCGGTCAGGACGGCGAAGCGCTCGCCTTCCTTGATCAGGCCCATGGCGATGCCGGCCACCGGCCGCTCGAGCGGAACGCCCGCATCCATCAGCGACAGCGAGCCGCCGCACACCGAGGCCATCGACGACGAGCCGTTCGACTCGGTGATCTCCGACACGATACGGATCGTGTACGGGAACTTGTCCTTGCCCGGCAGCATCGGGCGAATGGCGCGCCAAGCGAGCTTGCCGTGACCGATCTCGCGACGGCCGGGCGAGCCCATGCGGCGCACTTCGCCGACCGCGTACGGAGGCATGTTGTAATGCATCATGAACGCCTCGCGGTATTCACCCTCGAGGGCGTCGATGATCTGCTCGTCCTGGCCGGTGCCGAGGGTCGCGACCACGAGGGCCTGCGTCTCGCCACGGGTGAACAGGGCCGAGCCGTGGGCGCGCGGCAGGATGCCGGCCTCGGCAACGATCTGGCGGACCGTCTTGGTGTCGCGGCCGTCGATACGCTTGCCGGTGTCGAGGATGGCGCCTCGCACCACTTCGGCCTCGAGGTTGTCAAAGGCATCGCGGAACAGGGCGGCCTCTTCCTCGTTGCCCTCGACCAGCTTCTTGGCCTCGTCCTTCACCGCGCCGACCTTCTGCTGGCGAGCCAGCTTCTGGGTCTCGGTGTAGGCCTCCGCGAGCTTGCCGCTGACGGCCTTGAGCTTCTCGGCGACCGTTTTGGCGGCGGCCGGCGGCTCGGTGAGCTGGATCGGATCCTTGGCGGCGTGCTCGGCGAGCTGGATGATCGCCTCGATCACCGGCTGGAACGAGCGATGGCCTTCCATCACCGCCTTCAGCATCACGTCCTCGGGCAGTTCCTTGGCCTCGGACTCGACCATCAGCACGCCTTCGGTGGTGCCGGCGACGACGAGGTCGAGGTCGCTCTTCTCGGTCTGCTCGAGCGTCGGGTTGATGACGTACTGGCCGTCGAGGTAGGCGACGCGCGCCGCGCCGATCGGACCCAGGAACGGCGCACCCGACAACGTAAGAGCTGCCGATGTCGCGACCAGGGAGACGATGTCGGGATCGTTCTCCATGTCGTGAGCCAGCGTGGTGATCACCACCAGCGTCTCGTTGCGATAGCCTTCCGCGAACAGCGGGCGGATCGGGCGGTCGATCAGGCGCGAGGTGAGGACTTCCTTCTCCGAGGGACGGCCCTCGCGCTTGAAGAAGCCGCCCGGGATCTTGCCGGCGGCGAACGCCTTCTCCTGGTAGTTGACGGTCAGCGGGAAGAAATCGAGGCCGGGCTTCGGCTTCTTCTCGAAGACGACGGTGGCCAGCACCGTGGTGCCGCCGTAGGTGGCCAGCACCGCGCCGTCAGCCTGACGGGCGATCTTGCCGGTCTCCAGGATCAGCTTGCGGCCCGCCCAATCCAGTTCCTTGCGGAACACTTTGAACATATCGGTCATATCCATCTTCCTTTCCTACCGGCCGCACGCCCCCGTCTGGCGACGACCGCCCACCGGCGCCCTTGCGCCAGCAGGACCGGGACAGGCCTTTGCACTCAGCCCCTGCCTTCCCGGTACCTACGAAGTCACGCCGCCGGCCGTACAACGGGGACCGATCGGCACGACGCGAAAAGGCCTCGCCCTAAAGGCGAGGCCGGAAACTACTCAACGACGCAGACCCAGGCGCTCGATCAACGATCCGTAGCGCTTGCCGTCCTTGGCCTTGAGGTAATCGAGCAGACGACGGCGTTGGCCGACCATCTTGAGCAGGCCGCGACGCGAATGGTGGTCCTTCGCATGGCCCTTGAAGTGCTCGGTGAGATTGCTGATGCGCTCGCTCAGGATCGCGACTTGCACTTCCGGAGAACCGGTGTCGCCCTCGCCCTGGGCATACGACTTGATGAGCTCCGCCTTGCGGTCGGCTGTGATCGACATCGGTGATCTCCTGAAGACTAAAGGTTGAACACGCGCACCGGCTGGAGAGCGGCACCGTCGGAACGGACCAGAGCGACCAGCTTGCTGCCTGTCTCGGCACGAACCAGCGTGCCAGAAGGCGGTGCGTCCCGGGTCAAGAGCACCGGCTGGCCATGGCGCAGCCGATCCGCTTGGGTTCCTGTCAGGGCCAGCGCCGGGATGTCGTCCAGCGCGGTCTCGACGGGGACCAAGGCCCCGAGAAGGCGCGAGTTATGCCCGAGGGCCTCCAGTTTGGGAAGCGAAATGGCCGCCTCCTCCCGGAAGGGTCCGACGGCGGTTCGACGCAGCGCCGAAAGGTGTCCGACGGTGCCCAGCGCCTTCGCCAGATCGCGACCGAGCGACCGGATATAGGTGCCCTTGCCGCAGCCGACCACGAAATCTGCGTGGTCCGCGTCGGGACGCGCCAGCAGCTCCAGGCGGTCGATCGTCACGGTGCGCAGCTTCAACTCGACGGTCTCGCCGGCCCGCGCGAGGTCGTAGGCGCGTTGGCCTCCGATCTTCAGAGCCGAGAAGGCCGGCGGCATCTGCTCGACCTCCCCAATGAACTGCCCGAGCGCCACGCGGATCGCCTCGTCGGTCGGGCGGACGTCGCTGGTCGCGACGACCTCGCCCTCGCCGTCATCGGTCGAGCGCGCCTCGCCGAAGCGCAAGGTGAAGCGGTATTCCTTGCGGCCATCCATGATGAACGGGACGGTCTTGGTCGCCTCGCCCAAGGCGATCGGCAGGATGCCGGTCGCCAGTGGATCGAGCGTGCCGCCATGGCCCGCCTTCTCGGCGGCAAACAACCAACGCACCTTGCCGACCGCCTGGGTCGAGCCCAAGCCCAGCGGCTTGTCGAGCACGACCCATCCGTCGACCTTGTTCTTCGGCCGCTTGGTGCTCACTCTTCCTCGATGTCGCGCGCCACGTCGGGGCGGCGCAGCAGGGCGCCGATCTTGTCCGCTTCGTCGAACGTCGTGTCGATCTGGAAGCGGATCTCCGGCGCGCTGCGCAGGCCGGCCTTCTCGCCGACGCGGGCACGGAACCACGGCGCCGCCCGCTTCATCGCTGCGAGCAGGCGCTCCTTGTCCTGGCCGCCCAGCGGCATGATGAAGGCCGTGGCGTTGCGCAGGTCGGGGCTGACATCGACCGAGGTCACGGTGATCCGGGCGTCGCGCAGCTCGGGATCGCGCATGTCGCCGCGCTCAAGGAGCTCCGCCAGCAAATGCCGGATCTCCTCGCCGACGCGCAGCTGGCGCTGGCTGTGGCCTCGGTTGTCCTTGTCAGAAGAGCGACGCCTTGGCATGGCGCACCTTTCAATCTCCTCCTCCCCTTCGCGGACGGGAGGTGTCGGCGTCTAGGCGATTTTCGAGCGAAGCTCGAAACGCATTACCGACGGAGGGGTCATGAGGTTCAGTCCATGCCCCATGACCCCTCCGCCCGCGAATAAGCGGGCACCTCCCCTTGGCGAATTCCGCCAAGGGAAGGAAATCTGAGTTACAGGGTCGGCTGAACCGCCTCGACGTCGAAGCACTCGATCACGTCGCCGACCTTGATGTCGTCGTAGTTCTCGAACGCCATGCCGCACTCGAAGCCGTGCTGCACCTCGCGGACCTCGTCCTTGAAGCGCCGCAGCGTCTTCAGCGTGCCCTCGTGGATCACCACGTTATCGCGCAGCAGGCGGACCTTGGCGCCGCGCTTGACCATGCCTTCCGTGATCATGCAGCCAGCGACGTTGCCGGCCTTGGTGATGCGGAAGACCTCGCGAATCTGCGCGTTGCCGAGGAAGGTTTCCTTGTAGGTCGGATCGAGCAGGCCGACCATCAGCTGCTCCATGTCCTCGGTCACCTTGTAGATGATCGAGTAGTAGCGGATGTCGATCTTGTCGCGCTTGGCGATCTCGCGGGCCTGCGGGTTGGCGCGCACGTTGAAGCCGATGATCAGCGCGTTTGCCGCCTTGGCGAGCGTCATGTCGGCCTCGCTGATGCCGCCGACGCCGCTATAGACCACGCGCGTCACGACCTTGTCGTTGCCGAGGCGCGACAGCGCGCCGGCCAGCGCTTCCGCCGAGCCCTGCACGTCCGCCTTGATCAGCACCGGCAGTTCCTTGGCCGTACCCTCGCGGATACCCTTCATCATCTCCTCGAGGGTGCCGCGGCCGCCTGCGGCACGGGCCAGCTCGACCTGCCGGTCGCGCCGGGCACGGAAGTCGGCGATCTCGCGCGCACGCGCCTCGCTCTCCACGACATGGAACTCGTCGCCCGCCTGAGGCGTGCCGGAGAGACCCAGGATCTCGACCGGGAAGGCCGGACCCGCCTGTTCGACCGCCTGGCCGCGATCGTCGACCAGGCGACGCACGCGGCCCCACACGGCGCCGGCGACCAGCACGTCGCCGCCCTTGAGCGTCCCCTTCTGCACCAGCACGGTCGCCACCGAGCCGCGGCCCGGATCGAGCTTGGCCTCGATCACCACGCCATCGGCGGCGCGGTTGGGATTGGCCTTGAGCTCGAGCACCTCGGCCTGCAGCAGGATCGCCTCCTCGAGCTTGTCGAGGTTCATCTTCTTGGTCGCCGAGACCTCGATCGCCTGGGTCTCGCCGCCCAGTTGCTCGACCTGGATCTCGTCGCGCAGCAGTTCGTTCTGCACGCGGCTCGCGTCAGCCCCGGCCTTGTCCATCTTGTTGATGGCGACGATGATCGGCACGCCCGCCGACTTGGCGTGGGCGATCGCCTCCTTGGTCTGCGGCATGACGCCGTCGTCGCCGGCCACCACCAGCACGACGATGTCGGTCACCTTGGCGCCGCGGGCGCGCATGGCGGTGAACGCCGCGTGGCCCGGGGTGTCGAGGAAGGTGATCTTCTGCTGCGACGGCAGGGTCACCTGATAAGCGCCGATATGCTGGGTGATGCCGCCCGCCTCGTGCGCCGCCACGTCGGTGGCGCGTAGTGCGTCGAGCAACGACGTTTTGCCGTGATCGACGTGGCCCATGATCGTGACCACCGGCGGACGCGCCACCATCGACTCTTCGGAATCGACCGCGTCGGTCAGGCCGGTCTCGACGTCGCCTTCGTTGACGCGCTTGGGCCGGTGACCCATCTCGGTCACCACCAGCTCGGCGGTGTCGGGATCGATCGCTTGGTTGATGGTGGCCATCACGCCCATGCCCATCAGCGTCTTGATCACGTCGGCACCGCGCTCGGCCATGCGCTGCGCCAGTTCCTGGACCGTGATGACCTCGGGAATGGTGACCTCGCGATAGACCTTCTGCTGCGGCTCGGCGTCGAACTCGCGGCGGCGTTCGCGATCGAGACGGCGGCGTTGCTGTGCGACCGACCGGCTGCGGAAGTCGTTCTCGCCCGAGACGGCGCGACCGACGTCGATCTTGTCGGAGCGGCGCTTGGGGCCCCCGGGACGCGCACCCGGAGACTGCGGCGGACGCTTGGGCGGCGCCATCGGCGGGCGCATCGGCGGACGGCGGATGCCGCCCGGTCCGCCCGGCGGCGGCGACGAGCCTGGCGGACGCGGCACGATGACCGGACGACCCTGCATCTGACCGGACGACCGACCCGGTGCGGAGCCGGAAGGGCGACCCAGCGCGGGACCGGAAGGGCGACTCGGCGCGGAGCTGGAAGGGCGCGACTGTTGCTGCGGCGACGCGGAGGGCGCAGCTGCCGGCGGGCGCACGCCAATCTCCTCAACCTGGCGCGCCATGGGCGTCTGCGGCGCTGCCGCAGCCTGGTCCATGCGCTTCTGGACCAGCGCATCGGCCTTGCGCTTCATCTCCTCGTCGGCCTTCTTGCGCGCCTCTTCGTCGGCGAGCCGGCGGCGATGCTCATCCTCCGCGGCCTGGCGGGTCTTCTCCTCGGCGTCGCGGCGCTTGGCGTCCTCGGCCGCGCGCTGGCGCGCCACCTCGGCGTCGCGGTTGGCGTCGACGAGGGCGCGGGCGCGCACTTCCTTCTCTTCCTCGGTCAGCGTTCTCAGCACGGCGCCGCCGCGGCCAGCCTGGCCGGACGGACGCGGGCTCAGCGTCGAGCGCGCACTACCACCACCGGTGGGCGCCGCGGACGGCGTGCTCGCACGGGCGGGCGTCGGCGCAGGAGCGCTGCCACCGCCGATCTTGAGCGTGCGACCGGGCGCAGCCGGCGCAGGAGCGCTCGCGGCAGGCGCGGGCGTCGGCGCGGGAGCCGCAGCCGCTGGCGCCGGAGGGCCACCGGGACGCTTGGCCGTTTTCTTGACCTCGACCGTCACGTTGCGGGTGCGGCCATGGCTGAACTTCTGGCGCACCTGCGTCTCGGCACCACCGCCCTTCGCGGCTGCCGAGCCCGAGCGCGCCGTCGTCGAGAGCGTCAGCGGCTTGGTCGGCTTGGTCGTTTCATTCTGATCGGTCATACGCTTCTTGTCCTTGCTCCGCTCCGGCCAGTCAACGGGGGCCCGTCAACCTGCGCCGTTCGAGCGATAGCGACGCCACCGCGCCGCTCCGCCCGCAATTCGTTGAATAAACGCGCCGGACGCATCGTCACGCGCCACGGCCACATAGACTGCCTGCTCTCGCCCGAAGACGCCGCCGAGGTCGGCTGCATCGCCCAAACGCTCGAGCGGCAAACCGGTCGCCTGAAGCTTGCCGAGGCCATCACCCTCGGCTTCGCTCGCCACGACCAGCAAACCCACCCGCCGCCGGCCGATCATCTGCTCGACCTTCACAAAGCCTGCGATCGCCCGGCCGGCGCGGCGAGCGCGCGCCAAGTCCTCCAGGACGCGATGCAGCAGCAGATGCTCGATGCGCTCCGGCAGATCGGCCGCGGCCTTCACCGCCGCGCGCGCCGCGCGCGAGAACGCCTTCTTCGCCACTGCCTGCTCGACGATCGCCCGCTCGGCCTTCGCCCACATCCCGCGCCCCGGCAGCCGCCGCGCCAGATCTGGCACGACGTCGCCGTCCGGCCCGATGACGAAGCGGATCATCCGCTCAGGCGCCATCGTCTCGCCGGTCACGATGCAGGTGCGCAGCGGACCGGTGACGACTGGGGCCGAGTCGGCCGTGGGTTCGAGGGTCATGGCAAGGGCCATGGTCAAGCGATCAGTCTCCTTCTCCGGTTAAGCCTTGGCCTCCTCGCCCGAGGCAGCTTCCTCGGCCGGGAACCAGTGTTCGCGCGCCTTCATGATGATGGCGTTGGCGGTCTCGCTATCCATCGCACTCTCGCCGACGATCTCGCGAAGCTCGTCGGAGGCGAGGTCGCCCAAGTCGTCGAGCGTCTTCACGCCCTGTTCGGCGAGCGCCACCAGCATCGGCAGGGTGAGCCCCTCGGCGTTGCGGACATCCTCGGAAACGCCCAGCTCCTCGAGGCGCTGCGCCAGCTCGGCGTCGCGCTTCTCGATGTACTCGCGGGCGCGGCGCTGCAACTCGGTGGCGATGTCCTCGTCGAAGCCCTCTACGCCCTGCAGGTCCTCGATCGCCGAGTCGGACACGTCTTCGACGGCAGTGTAGCCCTCCGCCACCAGGAGATGGGCAATCACGTCGTCGACATCAAGCGCCTCCTTGAACAGCTCGGTGCGCTCGCGCGTCTCCTTCTGGCGGCGCTCGCTCTCCTCGGCCTCGGTCATGATGTCGATCTCCCAACCCGTGAGCTGCGAGGCGAGCTTGACGTTCTGGCCGCGGCGGCCGATCGCCAGGCTCAGCTGGTCGTCCGGTACGACCACCTCGGCCTTGTTCTTTTCCTCGTCCATCAGCACCTTGCTGACCTCGGCCGGCGCCAGCGCGTTGACGATGAAGTTGGCCACCTCGCCCGACCACGGGATGATGTCGACCTTCTCGCCCTGCAGCTCCTGCACCACCGCCTGGACGCGGCTGCCGCGCATGCCGACGCAGGCGCCGATCGGGTCGATCGAGCTGTCGTGGCTGAGCACGGCGATCTTGGCGCGGCTGCCCGGATCACGAGCGACGGCCTTGATCTCGATGATGTTGTCGTAGATCTCCGGCACTTCCTGGGTGAACAGCTTGGCCATGAACTGCGGATGGCTGCGCGACAGGAAGATCTGCGGGCCGCGCGGCTCCTCGCGCACGTCGAAGATGTAGGCGCGCACG